>NZ_DATNPA010000418.1:0-28350 GCF_036703385.1 Allocoleopsis sp.
CCTCGGTGTTAGGCAACTGGGAGCGGGAAGTTAAAAAATTTGGTTCCTCGTTGAAAGTAGTCGTTCACCACGGGGATAAACGACTCAAAGGGAAAGCATTTGCTAGAACCGTTAAGGATAAGCAATTGGTTATTACCAGCTATCCTCTGGTGTATCGGGATGCCGCAACCCTTGAGGAAGTTTCTTGGCAAGGCATTGTGTTGGATGAGGCGCAGAATATTAAAAATCCAGGGGCGAAGCAGTCGAAAGCGGTGCGGGAACTCAAAGCTGGATTTCACATTGCCTTAACGGGGACACCCGTAGAAAATCGCTTGTCGGAATTGTGGTCAATTTTAGATTTCCTCAATCCAGGATATTTGGGCAATCAGCAATTCTTTCAACGTCGATTTGCTATGCCAATTGAGAAGTTTGGGGATAGGGACTCGTTGCAAACGTTGCGATCGCTCGTTCAACCCTTCATCCTCCGCCGCCTCAAAACTGACAAAGAAATCATTCAAGACTTGCCTGACAAGCAGGAAATGAATGTTTTCTGCGGTCTTTCTGCCGAACAGGCGACGCTTTATCAAAAGTTAGTGGATGACTCTCTAGAAGAGATTGAATCGTCTGAAGGCATCAAGCGTCACGGCTTGATTTTGACATTGCTTTTAAGACTCAAGCAAGTCTGCAATCATCCAGCACAATATCTAAAGGAGAAAGACTTAGGAGAGGCTAAGCGTTCAGGGAAATTACTTCGCTTACAGGAAATGTTGGAAGAGGCGATTTCCGAAGGCGATCGAGCGCTAATTTTTACTCAATTTGCGGAGTGGGGAAAACTGCTTCAACCTTATTTAGAGAAACAGTTGGGTTGGGAAACATTGTTCTTGTATGGCTCTACAAAGAAACAGCAACGGGAGGAGATGGTTGACCGTTTTCAAAACGACCCCGAAGGCCCCCGAATTCTGCTTCTTTCTCTCAAAGCGGGTGGCACAGGTCTTAATCTAACAAGAGCGAATCATGTCTTTCACGTTGATCGATGGTGGAATCCAGCTGTGGAGAACCAAGCAACTGACCGTGCGTTTCGGATTGGTCAAACCAGAAATGTTCAGGTGCATAAGTTTGTCTGTACTGGAACGTTAGAAGAGCGAATTAATGACATAATTGAGAGTAAGAAACAGCTAGCCGAACAAACTGTAGATGCAGGGGAGGATTGGTTGACAGATATGGATACAGACCAGTTGCGATCGCTCCTTCTTCTGGATCGCAATGCTGTGATTGATGATTAGTTGCCTATGTAGCATTTGTTCAAAGCCACCAGAATCACCTGGAACGGGCAAATCAAAAAGCATGGAACACTCTGATGCGGCTTAGGAGTACATAATGCCACGTAAATTTGGAGAAATTGCCTTCACGCCTGAAGTGCAAGCAGCTCAGGAACAACGGGGTTCTCGGCAGGCCTATGAGCGGTATATCGCCAATGGAGCTGCCAATGACTCGATTACCCCAAAAATAGAAGAATTTATTGCTCAACTCGATGGATTTTATTTAGGAACCGTCAGTTCTAATGGCTATCCCTACATCCAGTTTCGTGGAGGACTCCCTGGTTTTTTGAAGGTGCTGGATCAGAAAACCCTGGGCTTTGCCGACTTCTCCGGGAATGCACAGTACATTACAGTGGGCAACTTGTCTAGTAATGACAAAGCATTTTTATTCTTGATGGATTATCGCAACCAGAAACGCATCAAGGTATGGGGACGCGCCCAATATATTGAAGGGGATTCAGCCTTGATTGAGCAACTCCGCATTCCTGAATATCCAGCCGAAATTAAACGGGTAATTCTATTTCATATTGAAGCCTTGAGTGAGAACTGTCCCCAGCACATTCCAATTCGCTATTCCGTGGCTGAAGTCGAAGCAATGATGGCTCCTCTACAAGATCGCATTGCAGAATTAGAACAATAATTGGACGATCGCTCCGATCATCCTTCTATTGCCACCCCCCCATCCATACCATTTCTTTATAGTAATGCGCTTAATTCATTACCCCCTGTAGTCTCCCTAGAGTTCGGGGGACGGCGACAGCCGGAGGTTCATAAAGTGCAACTTCATAGAGAATTGGTACAGTCATTAAGCCACTTATGCTGTTGATTTATTTTGTCTTTGTTGAATATCCAACTATCAGGTTCTTATATGGAAAGTAGACCGCCCTTACCTCCCTTTACTCTCTCTACAGCGAAAGCCAAAGTCCAAGCGGCTGAAGATGCCTGGAATACCCGCGATCCTGAACGAGTATCCCTAGCTTACACAGAAGATTCGGTCTGGCGAAATCGGGCAGAATTCTTCACCGGACGGGAAAAGATTCGAGAATTTCTCACCCGCAAGTGGAACACCGAACTGGACTATCGGCTCAAGAAAGAATTGTGGAGTTTCACAGACAACCGCATTTCCGTTAAATTTGAGTACGAGTATCACACGGATTCGGGTCAGTGGTATCGTGCCTATGGCAATGAACAGTGGGAGTTTGCTGAAAACGGACTGATGCGACGCAGGGAAGCCAGTATCAACGATTTGCCTATTCAGGAGTCGGAACGCAAGTTTCGTTGACAACAGGCTCGTTTCAACATTGCTTGATTATCCTGCAATCGCAGCCGTTTTTTATATAAATTAAATAAATACGAGGAATTTTCTAGATACTTAAGAATTAAGAACTGAGGAAACTTGACTAACTATGAAATAGATGCCCCCCCTTGGTGGGTACAACAGTGGAATGATTTGCTCAACTCTTATCGCTTCAAAAAGCGTTTGGAGAGAGCTCGCAAATATGCCAAAGAAGGTAACGTTCTCAGCATTGAGTTTAAAGGGCCAGAAGTATTAGCGAGGGTACAAGGTACCGCTCCAGAGCCTTATAAACTTTCCTTGTCCATCGATCCTTTCAGTGAGGAAGACTGGAATTATATTGTGGACACGATGGCTCAAGAAGCCATTTACTCCGCTCAGCTATTAGCTGGCGAGATGCCACACAATATCGAAAAAGTCTTCACGGCTAACGGGTTGAGCTTGTTTCCCTTTACGCTATCGGATATCCGCTCGCGGTGCAGTTGCCCTGACCCCCAAAATCCCTGTAAGCATATTGGAGCAGTTTACTATCAACTGGGCGATCGCTTCAGCGAAGACCCCTTTGTCCTGTTTCAGTTGCGCGGACGCACTAAAGAACAAATTCTGGATGATTTGCGCCGACTGCGCAGTACAGGAACCGAAGAGCAGGAGCATAGCACAAGCGTCCTACCTACAGGATTGCAGGAGCAGGAGAATATACAAGCCATCCAAAATCTCTCAACTGCGCTCGACAGCAAGCCATTTTGGCAATACTACGAGCCGTTAGACTCATCCCTAGTTGTAATTACACCACCGTTAGAGAACCGTACAGTCCTTGATGTTTTAGGGACAATTCCCCTAGCCTCTGCTGATGCTCAGGCCGTAAGGCAGTATTTGGACAAAGTTTATCAAACAGTGACACAACAGGCTGTAATATCAGCTCTCAATCGAGACGAGTGAGATGAAACCCGTTAGTTTTTTCTTTTAGAGACTCTTGGTGATGGGGAATCGGTAGTGGGTGACTTAAGCTGAATGGCACTGAAATAACGAGCCGATCCGCCCCCAACCCCCAATTTTGGGGGAGCCAGAGTTCAAAGTCCCCCAAAATTGGGGGATTTAGGGGGCAAATTCCGTAGCAAATCGCTTAAGTCAGTGCCATTCGACTTAAGCTGGTTCCCTATTCAACGAATAGGGATTCATTCTTGCATAACCAAATTTATAAAACTCTTGTGGGATAGGCATCTTGCCCGTCCTGATCATGCACTTTAAGGGCGCAATAGCTTACTCATTTCTCATAATACAGCAGCACACAAAATGTCAAGTGAGCGGCTATAGAAATTATTAATAATTATTAAAGATTTGATGAAGCTTACTCGACTGAGTTGCTCAGGGCTAGCGGATTGACCTATGATGCTAACGACGTATTACAGCCTTATTACTAATTTTTTTATAAAAGCCTCCAATTCTTTCAGCAAGCATAATCGCTGTAATTCTTATCTGATATATCGTGCCAGCCATATCGCCCCAAGCCGACACTGGGGGATAGCACAAGAAACCGTAATACAGTAAGTTCATCTTACAAAAGCTACTAGGTGATTAAGGAAACTGAAGAGCAAGTGTCTTTTGCAACTGACTTGTGATGCTCTTCTCGTCCTACAGATCTACACATCTACTAAATTTTCTATGGCAATATGGCAGCGATCGCTAGACACCAATTTTGTTGAGTCATGCAGACTCTCAGAAGAAAAGGCTTGGGAACGGCTAACAGAATTGGTCGGTACACAACGGATTTCACAGGATGATGTCTGGACACAGCAAGTTGTTTCCCTAATCTGTGAATGGCTAGGTTATCTGCCCTTAGGCGTGGAATTGGTAGGGCGGTATTTAGCTGAAAACCCCAATTTGTCATTGACACAGATGTTGAAGCAGCTGCAAGCCCAGCAACTAGAAGATGAGGCAATAGACTGTTCAGCACTAAAAAAACAGCCAATCCTAAATACAGCACAGCGTGGAGTGAAAGCGGCATTTGAATTAATCTGGCGAAAACTTGACCCGATGACGCAGCGTGTTGGGGAGTTCTTAAGTTTGTTTGCATTGGATGTGATTCCCTGGCAACTGGTCGAGACTGCAAGTGAACAGTTAAGTTGGATAAAAGCAGACCTCAATCGAGCAAAACAGCAGCTTTACAAGTGGCAAGTAATTCAATCGGTTGAACCCAGCACTAATTCCTACAGAATTCATCCCCTAATTCGGGAATTTCTCCAAGCCAAGCTAGCTGTATCGGAACAAGGAGACAAACTAAAACGAGCGTTTATTCAGGCAATGGTGTTAATTGCCCAGCAAATTCCTGATTCTCCCACGCCGCAGGATATTGAGTTAGTCAAAGATGTTATTCCCCATCTCGTTGAAGTTACTCAAACTCTAACAGGTACAGTCAGAGATGAAGAAATACTTTGGCTTTTTGATCGCTTAGGCAACTTTTATAAAAGCCAGGGGTTATATGAATTAGCAAAACCCTGGTTTGTCAAGTGTTTACATACCGCAAAAGCCCGTTTTGGGAATGGCCATCCTGATGTTGCCACGACGCTGAATAATCTGGCAGGACTCTACTATGCTCAAGGATGCTACAACGAGGGCGAATCCCTTTATTTACACGCTTTAAAACTTAGAAGACGCTTTTTGGGAAATAACCGACCTGAAGTAGCGACAACACTGAACAATCTGGCATTACTATACTATGCTCAAGAACGATATCAAGAAGCGGAACCTCTGTATTTGGAAGCTTTAAAACTGAGAAAACGCTTTCAGAGAAGTTACTCCTGTGATGTCGCGGCGACACTAAATAATCTGGCATTACTATACTATGCCCAAGAACGATACCAAGACGCAGAACCCTTGTATCTGGAAGCTTTAGAATTGAGAAAGTTCATTTTAGGAAATCATCATCTTGATGTGGCAACAACGCTGAACAATTTAGCATCGCTCTACGATGCTCAAGGCCGCTACATTGAAGCGGAGCCCTTGTTAATTCAAGCTTTACAGGTAAGCGAAGAGGTGCTAGGTAGTCATCATTCTAATACTATTATTTTCCGTAAAAACTTGGAAACGCTTCAGACTAAACTGGAGGCTAGCAATTATTGGTTCCAAAAAAAGCTTAGGAAAAATATTTTATCTTTGATGAGGAGAATAAGGCTGTAACTTAATGTCCAATGTCTAATGGACTTACCGATCATCTACCATCCTGACTATGTCACCCCCCTACCCGAAGGGCATCGCTTCCCTATGCCCAAATTTGGGAAACTCTACGAACGACTCCTGAGCGATCGCATTGCCACCCTAGATCAATTCCATAGCCCCGAAATTCCCCCAACTGAATGGATCGAACTCGTCCATACTCTCGACTACGTTCAAGGTTACTACCAAGGCACCCTCGACCCTAAAGCTCAACGGCGTATCGGATTACCCTGGAGTTCTGCCCTCGTCAAGCGCACCTGCACCGCCGTTGGTGGCACCCTCCTTACCGCCCAACTAGCCCTCAAGTATGGCTTAGCTTGTAATACCGCTGGGGGCACCCATCATGCCTTTCCTAGTTATGGCTCAGGTTTTTGTATCTTTAACGACTTAGCGATCGCCGCGCGTGTCCTGCAACAACAAAGACTCGCTCAAAAAATTCTCATCCTCGACCTCGATGTCCATCAAGGAGACGGTACCGCCTTCATCTTTCAAGATGACCCAACTGTATTCACTTTCTCCATGCACTGTGAAATCAACTTCCCCAGTAACAAACAAAAAAGTGACTTAGACGTTCCCCTGCCCGAAGGCATGGAAGACGACGCCTACCTACAAACCCTAGCGAAATATCTCCATGACCTACTGAGTGAATTTCAGCCTGATATAGTTCTGTACGACGCTGGAGTTGACCCTCACGCAGGCGATCGCTTAGGTAAGTTAGCCCTGACAGATACCGGACTCTACCGCCGTGAAATGCAGGTCTTAAGTACCTGTGTTGCCGCAGGTTATCCCGTTGCCAGCGTGATTGGCGGAGGCTATGCCGACGACCTCGACGCCCTCATTTACCGCCACTCCTTACTTCATCAGGCGGCTAGTGAGGTCTACCGTCAGTATCGACTTTAATGCCAAACTAGGGAAAGACATTTTGTCTCGTCTTCTTCGATACATTTTTTGACATACCCTGCATTACTTACTCTCTTCGTCACTCAGCTCAGCTGAGGAAAACTTGTGCTTCTATCAAAAGGTTTAGAAATCGAAATGTACACGGGCACGCCCCAAGGCGATATTGTCGGTCTCTCTGACCAGATTGTGGAGTCCCTAGATGGATTTGTGCGGGAACCAGATAGCCGCAATGTAGAATACACCACTGCACCCATCTATTCCTATGATCGGCTCTTATGTGCCATCGTGCGCCCTCGGCAGAAATTACGAGCTTATCTAGAGCGCTTGGGCGATTACACCCTACTTCCAGGCAGCACCTTGTCCTTGGGCGGAAGCGATCGCTTTTACCGTTCTGACCCCAATAATCCCTACCACGATTACATCGAACACACCTACGGCACCAAAGTTGTTACAGCCAGCATCCACATCAACGTTGGCATCTCTGACCCAGAACTGTTGATGCGAGCGTGTCGTTTAGTACGGGTGGAAGCCCCCCTCTACCTCGCTCTGAGCGCCTCTTCTCCCTTTTTGGATGGACAACCAACCGGCTCCCACTCTACCCGCTGGCAAGTTTTTCCTAAAACGCCAGTAGACGTTCCCCTGTTTGAAAGTCATGCTCACTTTATTGAGTGGACAGAAGACCAACTGAAGCTCGGAACCATGCAAAATGTGCGTCACCTCTGGGCATCCGTTCGACCCAATGGCAATCGACGCCCCTACGACCTCAATCGGCTGGAACTGAGAATTTGTGATTTGATCGTAGACCCGATCGCTTTACTCTCTGTCATGGCTCTACTGGAAGCTCGCTTGGCTCAACTGCTCGCCGATCCCACGCTTGATCCGCTGGAGCGTAGTACATTCCCCGCCTCGACCCGTGCGGCTGACCTCGTGGCACTGACGGATGCCAACGAAGCCGCTGCTGCTCAATTGAGCTTAGATGCTGAACTCCGGCATTGGCAGGATGGGAGAAAGATTTTGGCGCGGGATTGGATTGAGGAAATTTACTCAGAAGTTTGGGCGATCGCCAAACAAAACGGATTCAGTTGTTTCCTTTCACCCTTGAAGAAAATTCTCCGGGAAGGTAATACGGCTCAACAATGGTTACAACGCCATGCCAGTGGGTTTGAGAGTCGAGAACTAATTATGCAAGGAATTCAAGCTATGGCTGCTCAAGAACGGGAGCTTGAGGATAAGTTGTGTCAGCTTTTGGTGGCCTAGGGGTGTATCACGGTGCCCTCCGTTTACAAATCAAAATATCTAATAGGTCGTTCTCAACTTTTAGATATTAAGAAAATATATATATCACCTCTTTCTCTTGGTAGATATTTATAGTGGAGCGGATGGGCTGAAGTACAGATGACGGTGGCTATCCAGCCGATTACTTCTAAGCTGTATTACAGTAAAATGTAAACGGCTATACTTTAATTTCTAAAGAAATATGTATAGATTCGAGTTGGTGAGCCTTGAATGCTAAGGGTTGTTCTTGTTCATCCCCAAATCCCGCCAAATACGGGCAATGTTGCTCGAACCTGTGCGGCTACGGGTACAGAGTTACATTTGGTAGGGCCATTAGGCTTTGAAATTAGCGATCGCTACCTAAAACGAGCCGGACTAGATTATTGGCCCTACGTTAATCTTCATTACCATGACTCCCTTGATGCCTTTAAAGCTATGTATCAGCAGCAAGGTGGGCGCTGGATTGGCTTCAGCACTTCAGGAAAATATAGTTATGTTAAATTTCAGTATCAGGCCGATGACTGGATGTTGTTGGGTAGTGAAACCTTAGGTCTACCCTCCGAGGTCTTAGAAGCCTGTCATGCTACTGTCCGTATACCGATGGCACAGCCAGGGGTACGTAGCTTAAACCTTTCTGTTAGTGCAGCAGTTGGTCTATTTGAAGCGCGGCGTCAGCTAGGCTATCTGGAATAATGGGTTTCTGCCTTGGCTGGGAGGCTGTTTTCCTCCCCCTAGTTGTGGACGATTTCATCATCACTCTCAAGCGTTATTCGGCTGAGTCTGGCTGTCATTTTTGCTGAAGTACATTTACAAAAGTCAAACATTCCTATTTTATTTTCGAGAAATCTTAATACTTCATTTATGTATGTATATAAAAGTATCTAATCTCGCTGATATCAATGGCAGCGGTTTTAAAATGAAGCTAAGAATAGAGAGTTGGCCGAACTGACATGAGGCAGTCATGTGTTTGGTTACAATAGGCTCTCATGCCTAGAAGTTGCACTTTCGTTGGGTCGGGAGTCGGTGAAGGGAAAAAAGCTATCAGGCTTTTTCATGAACCTTATCCCCTTTGCCCTCTACTCACTCTCCACTCATCGTGCAAATTAAATACCCAACAGCTTAGTTGGATTGTTAGTTCCTTGAACCGGAAGATCCAGCTCAACCTGTTTGTAATAGGGGTCTAGGAGAAGACGAGAAGCGGGGAGTGTTCTCCGCCAAGCTTCACTCTTGCTCCAACATCGGCTGAGGGTAATCTATTAAGGGTGTGCCTTATCCTTGTGAAAAGGGCTCTCAGATGGACTGTGCCTCGACGTCTGACTCACTACCTCGGTTCACGGTTCATGTCTATCTCCTGGCAACGGATGATTCAGTACTCTCCAATACGGAATGCATCACTCGTTGATAAGAAATTTGTATGAAAAATCAGGGAAAGAGCGGCTGGATGACTGATAGATTTTTTTCATCCAAAATCAATGCTGGGTGGGGCGCAAAATAACCGGATAGCTAGGGAAACTGGGAGTTTAGGAACATTTTTAACAATCAAACCATTGGCAATAATCGGGTTTTAGCTGTACGATTCTACGGTTGTTGTCTAACCCACAGGTAGCGTAAAGTTCCGTCTGTGATTATTCAGTTGCTCAATTCAATTGCAGGGTGTTCGGGAAGATGAGGGATTTCAGCAAAAATGCTTTAGTTTTGTGTTAATCTCTAGCCTTCTTCCGGAGGAAAGCCTGCCAGGTCAGTATGTTCTATGCAGCAAACCTTGGCAAAATCCGTACTAACATCGACAGTGTCTCTAGTGAGAATATTCTTGGCAAAGAGGCACGCAGTAATTGCTTTTTTAAGGGTGGATCGAGCGGTTACCGTCAAGGACTCCAATTTTACCTGGTCAGGTCAACTTGTCTAAATCACAACAGCAACTTGTCTAAATCAAAAAAGCAGGGTACTCTGGCCTAAGTATGCTTACTGTATGTGATTTCGATCACAAATTAGAGGTGAATTGCCTCATTGACTGGTAAAGAATCATTCAGGAACTGTTAAGCGCTCGTCACACACCAGGAGGTCGTTTTTGAAACGAACATTTACGCAGAAGGTCAAAAAAGTTCCGACCTGTGCAGCTGACTCCTTAGATGCATTATTGAAGCTCTATTTAGGGTATTTAGGAAAGCATCCGGTTGGCGCAACAATTCCGACCGATGCGAACAACCGTAGAGCCCGCACCTCGGCTGCCATGATTGGCTTAGCAATCTCAATGAGTGCGACTGGCTTGGTGCTGCCTCGACATGGTGATGAAGCCATGGCAGTCGAGCCGATAGCGTCTGAGCCAACTATCCCCAATGTGCCTACAGCATCGGAAGCTAGTACTTCTCCGGCACCAGCAGCAGAACCCAAAGTTGTCGCCACTGTGGCACTGTCAGCATCCGTCAAGCCAGAACTAGCACGGAAAGAGTCGCAGCCTGCTCAAAAGCCTGTCGTTGAACACCAGGTGAAGAAAGGAGAGACGCTTTGGGAAATCTCTAAGACGTATGAGGTACAGCCAGAAGCAATTACAGCTTCTAACAACATCCAATCAAGTGAAGTTCTACCCGTTGGACAAAAGCTAAAAATTCCTGCCGTGAACGGTATTGTTCACGAAGTCAAACCGGGCGATACGGTTGAAAAGTTATCAGAGTCTTATGGTGTGCAGCCGACACACTTGCAAGCATCTGCACTCGTGTCGGAATCAGGTCAGCTAAAGACGGGCGAATCCGTCACGGTTCCTGGAAATGTCAATGACCTGTTAAAGGCAAGACAAGATGTTGCGCTCAAGCGCTTAAAAGAGCATGGGAACCGCTTAAATGAAAGTCTGGCGGAGTTGTGGTCTGAGGAGTCTACTAATTCATCCATACAAGCAACGATACCGACGCAGGAGGCGTCAACTGATGAATCCGCGAATTCGGTGACGCTGCCGTCTGCGGTTCTCAAAACCAAGGAGCCATTCGCGACACCACAGCCGATGGCGACAGCAATGTCCACTCCAGTCGTTATCCCGGTACCAACACCGGAAATGGCAGCTTCACCGTTCGTCGCCCCGAAGGCAACAGGGCAAGCGGAGTCATCTGTGGTTATCCCGGTGCCAACGCCAGAAATGGCAGCCTCACCGTTCGTCATGCCCAAATCAACAGGGCAAGCGGAGTCATCTGTGGTTATCCCGGTGCCAACGCCGGAAATGGCAGCTTCACCGTTCGTCACCCCGAAATCAGCAAGGCAATCGGAGTCATCAGTAGTCGCCCCGGTGCCAACGCCGGAAATGGCAGCTTCACCGTTCGTCACCCCGAAATCAGCAGGGCAAGCGGAGTCATCTGTGGTTATCCCGGTGCCAACGCCGGAAATGGCAGCTTCACCGTTCGTCGCCCCAAAGGTGTCAACTATTCCAACTCTAAGGACGGCTCCATTTCCAAGTCCGGAAACCGCAGCTAAACCCCAAGTACCACAGCCAGTGGTTATAGAATCCTTAGGGACAGCTTCGACAGCTAATGTGTATCATGTTAAACCTGGAGATACCCTGGATGCGATCGCGCGTCGCAATGGTGTATCTCGCGCAACACTGATGCAGGCAAACGGGCTGAATAACCCCCATTTACTTCGCATTGACCAACAACTGGCTATTCCGAAAGCCCAACCGACGGGTCACACCAATCAAACCGTCGCCTTATTACCCGGTATTGACTCTAAATATAGCCGTACCGTATCAGGACAAGAGCCGCAAGGTGTAACAGTCCCAACCCTTGCAGTTCCTACTCCTCCAGACCAAATCCAACCTGTTGTGTCAGCAGAACGCCTTTCTCAATCACCCTCTGCTCCCCGTACAGGAGTGGTCGGCTCTTCCAACGTGGAAGGTGCAAAGCCCAACCCCACCCTGGTGGCGGATAGTAAGCCGAGTCAGTCAGACAACTCTCAGCAAAGTCTTTATGTTGAGAAATTGAAATCCGACATTCTCAGGCTTCGGCAAGAATATCGCCAAGAGAGAGGAAGTGGTCAAGCGGGTACATCGACCAACGTTGTGGTTCCTGTGGTGAGTACGTCAGTTCCTTCCACCCTGAACGACGCCTCTACGCCCGTTAGAATCAATCCAGAGTTCGCTTCTAAGTCGCGCAGCGAAAGTTTGCAGGCTAATCGGGCCAAGCGGCAACAGGACCTAGAACAGTCGTCTTCGATTCCCATCGAAGTCCCGCCCCCGGAGACTACAGCTTTAACACGACCCCAGGGATTGTTAGCCACGGCTCCAGCGCCAGCAGGTACATATAATCCAAACACCCGGACGCCAATAGGAGAAACAGTTTCTCCAGAACTGCCTTCCCTCTCAGCGCCGGATATGTACCGACCGGATGGCTCTACTGAATTCAATGGCTACATCTGGCCCACCAAGGGTGTCCTAACCTCAGGCTATGGTTGGCGTTGGGGACGGATGCATAAGGGAATTGACATTGCAGCCCCCATCGGTACCCCAGTAGTTGCAGCCGCTCCTGGTGTAGTCGTCTCGGCCGGCTGGAATTCTGGCGGCTACGGAAATTTGGTGGAAATTCAACATGCTGATGGCAGCCTGACGCTCTACGCCCATAACAACAAGATTCTGGTGCGTCGCGGGCAACAGGTTGAGCAAGGTCAACAAATTTCCGAAATGGGTAGCACCGGTTTCAGTACAGGTCCGCACTGTCACTTTGAGGTGCATCCGAATGGACGCGGAGCGGTCAACCCCATCGCTTATTTGCCGCCCAAGGGACGGGGCTAATTGAGGGTTCAATGATTTCCTCGCGTGTTGGGTGAGAGCTATCTAGCTGCTTACCCAACTCAGTAGGGGGTAGCCATTACAGAATTGATGTGCTAACCTAGTTAAGGTGTCAAAAAAACTGGCTCAGTAGCTCAGTGGTTAGAGCAGGGGACTCATAAGCCCAAGGTCGCAGGTTCAAATCCCGCCTGAGCCATTTACAGAAAGGTGAATAAAAAATTTTTGAACTCTCTTAATTATTTGTTCAAAAATTGAGTTAATTATTCCCACATACCAAATCCAAAATCTAAAATCCAAAATCCTCAAAGTGGCGGATGAGTTCAGCGACTGACCAAGCCTGAGCGATCGCACCTTGAGGGGAGTGTGGTGGGTCACCATCAAAAATTTCGGAAATAGAGCCTAAACAAGCTTGCTCCTGAAAGTGTTCGAGCAAGGGTAAAGGATTCCAGGGAAGGGGTTCTGTTTCGTAAAAGCGCTTCCAGGCTCGAATAAACGGCCCAATCAGCCAGCTCCAAACCGTACCCTGATGGTAAGCGCGATCGCGATGCCAGCGATCGCCGTTATAGTACCCCACATACGCTGGGTCAGATGGGTCAAGACTTCGCAACCCATAGGGAGTCAGAAGGCGATCGCATGCCACCCGCAACACCCGCCGTCCCTGCGCCTTAGCAAACCCACAATGCTCCAGGGAGAGCGCCAAAACAGCATTCGGTCGAATCCGGGCGTTCCGTCGGTCATCCGGCTCAATTGTGTCATATAAGTAATTTCGTTCGGAATTCCAAAATTTTTGCAAAGATGACTTAACCTTTTGTGCTTGCTGGGCATAGTGTTGAGCTTGGTCTGAGAGACGCCGGCGATTGCTTGTGGAGTCTTCGACCAGTTTTTCAGTCCATCGCGTCATCCAACACAACGCTGAGTACCAAAGCGCGTTGATTTCTATCGGCTTCCCTCGACGCGGGGTTACAGGCCGACCGTCAATGACCACATCCATCCAGGTGAGTGCCACATTGGGAACATCCCATGTTAAAAGCCCATCAGCGGCATCAACCCGAATATGGTAAAAAGTACCGGCTGTAAAAGCTTTGTAGATTTTCCGCACTAGAGGGTATTGCTCAGCCAAAAAATCCCAATCCTGCGTTGTCTCTAGATAAATTCCCAGGATTTCAATCCACCACAGTGAAGCATCAATACTGTTATAAATTGGCTCAGCACCCGCATCTGGAAAGGCATTAGGAATCAGACCCCCACGGCAATAGGCACCAAAAGTTTCTAACAATCCCCTCGCCAGAGCAAAACGTCCCGTCGCTAATGTCAGTCCAGGTAGGGCAATCAGTGTATCGCGTCCCCAGTCGTTGAACCAAGGGTAACCCGCAATTACACTTGGCCCAGAAATCGAAGCGCGGTAAGCGATAAATTGATCGCCCGATCTCAACAGCTGATGCCAGATGATATCCCGCTCACCCTTCATTGTCACTGGTGCTTGAGCATAGAGCTGACTTTGGCGTTCTTGCTCTGCCTGTACGGCTTGCTCGAAGGCATTAGGATTCAGCTCTGGTAAGGCGACTTCAGGCCATCCCACCCTCGCTTCCAGAATTACGGCTTCGCCGGGATGTAGCAGGACGCTCAGGTAACCAGGACTATACAGGTCTTCCTTGTCGCCTAATCCGCGTCGATTTTCTTCTGGATAGTAATAATTCCAATACCAAACCCCCTCCGGCTGATACTCACCGACACTCCAGCGCAGCAGCCAAGGCGACCCAACTTGATTGCCACGAATCCCTTGCAGGTAAATTTGCTGAGGTTTCACCAATTGGGAGAATTGTAGCCCCTCAGTAGCTGATTGCTGATGGTGAAAATCGCGATCGCCAATGAGCGGTCGTAGCCTCAGCGTTGCTATCTTAGTCCCTTCATATCGATACTGAATCAGAATTCGGTTACAGAATTCCGCATTGCTCAGCGATTCCCAGTTTTTTGTGGCAACTAAACCATAAGGCATCACCAACTGCCGCGTGAGCCGCCAGTGTTCTTGTCCCCAAATCCAACTGGGAACAGGATCGATTTCAAACGATTGCAATAATTGGTAGCCCAGAGGCTCAATCTTGCCACCACTCCAGAAATTCGTGGAGAGTGCCCAGCTCTCTCCTGCCACTTCCAGGCTGGCATCCAGATGAGAGAGCAACAATGTACGGCGTCCCGGAGGCTCCAGAGCCGCCATCAACCAAGCATGATAAGTGCGAGTGCGAGCATCACCAACTGTACCACTGGCAAAACTACCCAAGCCATTGGTCAGTAACCATTCCCGCGTGTCTAAATCCTTCACAACGATTCCGCTCTTGTGCTTTGTATGCTCAGTCTAGGGTTTCTTATAAAATTCTCTGTTCAAAAGAATTAGAAGCCTGTTATCAACTGAGAAATTTCAACTCTTTATGGTCAACCCTACAGCAGCCATTGGCTTATGCGATCGCAAGAGCTTCCACCTCACAGCAAAAAACTGAAAATAGCACGAGCTTAGAGCCAATGGATAGGGTTACAGCCTATATTTTTAGATTTGTTCAGTGCGTTGAGTCAGACAGCAAGCCTCCTACTCAAAATCGTTATGAGTATGATATAGTTGTAACAGTTCGTAAATAATCAAGTTTTACCAACAAAAGTGAAGTTGTTAGAACTTGGCCAGCGATATACGGTGAACGTAATACGACCGTCAAGATGCCTGTCTCACAATAGAAAATTTAAAGGAGAGTAACTTTATGAGCCCGACCGAAGGATGTCTGCGGGTAGGCCAACAAGCCCCCGACTTCACAGCTACGGCTGTAGTCGATCAAGAATTCAAGACGATTAAATTATCTGACTATCGGGGTCAATATGTTGTTTTATTCTTCTATCCGTTAGACTTCACCTTTGTCTGCCCCACGGAGATCACGGCATTTAGCGATCGCGCAGAAGAATTCAAAGGCATAGGCGCTCAGATCCTCGGTGTCTCTGTTGACAGCGAATTCTCTCACTTGGCCTGGATTCAAACCGATCGCACATCGGGCGGTGTCGGTGACCTGAACTATCCTCTGGTTTCGGATATCAAAAAAGAAATCAGCACAGCTTACAACGTCCTCGACCCTGATGCGGGTGTGGCGTTGCGTGGGTTGTTCATCATCGATAAAGATGGCATCATCCAACACGCCACCATCAACAACCTGTCTTTCGGTCGTAACGTAGACGAAACCCTACGTACCCTGAAAGCGATTCAGTACGTACAGTCTCATCCAGATGAAGTTTGCCCAGCAGGTTGGCAACCGGGTGACAAGACGATGGTTCCTGACCCCGTTAAGTCGAAGGTGTTCTTCGCGGCTGTGTAGAAGTACCATCGCCTGTTACCTTCTCCTTAAATTCCCCCCTGAACAAGCTACGGTGTACACACAAGTCTTCTCTACTTACGTTTGAGGTTGATCAGCCCCCTAAATCCCCCAATTCTGGGGGACTTTAAATTCCGGTTCCCCCCAGAATTGGGGGGCTAGGGGGGCGAAATACAGTATTTTGGGGTTGAGCAGGAGATGTGTGTACACCGTAGCCTGAACAAGGGGGGCTTGGAGGGGTATTGTGTGCGCTCAAGGGGTCAACGTGAGGCAAATCGGCGTACTGCAAACAGGCTTCCCATCAACCCGACCGAACCCCCAAGGCTTAACAAAAGCAACGGCAGCAGCAACATCTGTATCAGGTTGGGTTGCGCTCCACTCGCAATATATTTGATGAAATCGGGTGCAGTGGCAAGCAAATTAGCCAAAAACTCTTGCACACCGGTAATTAAAATCCAGGCAATCGCAGCACCTACTACACCGAAAGCAATTCCCTGCAAGATAAACGGTAAATAAATCCAAGATGTCGTGGCTCCGACTAGCTGCATAATCTCAATTTCCCGACGTCGGGCCATCACAATCAAACGAATGGTTGTTGTGATGACGGCGATCGCACTCAGAGTGAGAACACTAATCATCGTAAGACTCACCCAACTCAAACCTTGATTGAGCTGTTGCATCCGTTGGATTATCTCATCCATATATTGCACACTATCGACTCCTGGCACCTGAGCCAGTTGCTTGGCAAGCGTTGGCACATTCTGAGAGCTTCGTGCTCTCACTTTTAGTTCATCGACCAGTGGGTTCCCTTCCAACTGCTCCGTCGCCCCCTCGATATCAGAAATTCCCAGTTCCTTGACCAAAGAGGCCCAAGCTTGCTCTTTGGAAATCGTGTTGACGTCCGTTACATTAGACAGCCTGGTAACTAGCGGTATAACCTTTTCGATGGGTGCCCCAGGATCGAGGTAGACAGAGACTTCCACCGGACTGCCGAACTGGTTGAGCAACCCTTCTAAAGCCCAGGATGCCTGCAAACTTATACCAAACAGAAACAATAAGACGGTAACGGTACTCATAGCCGCCCAGTTCATCCAACCCCCACGCCGTAAACCCAAAAAAGTCTCGCGCAGGAGGTAGTCAAGTTTAGTGAAAAGTTGAAACATTCTCCATTTCCCCGCCTCATAATACATTGATCATTGCTCGACAATGATGGCATCAAAACTAATAGCTGGGTGAGTCATCACTCCAGGCTCAAAGGCAGAGAACTGTTAGTATTGATGTAAACTACACTGTTACAAATAGCTGTTCCTACAAGTGCTCCCCATGACTGCTCAACTCCTCGTTGAAAAGAAAAAATTAGAGAATCCACCGTTAAAGATTCATTATCTGGGCGATCGCGTCCTACGTCAGCCTGCCAAGCGCATTGCCAAAGTAGACCAAAGCATCCGGCAGTTGGCTCAACAGATGCTGCAAACCATGTACAGTGCCGATGGGATTGGGCTGGCGGCTCCTCAGGTTGGGATTCACAAGCAAATCATTGTCATCGACTGTGAACCTGATAACCCCGATAATAAACCTCTGGTTTTAATTAATCCAACAATCAAACATTTTGGTAGCAAGCTGTGCGATGCCCAAGAAGGGTGCCTGAGCATACCCAATGTTTACTTGGATGTGATGCGCCCCGAAGAAGTAGAGGTGGTGTACAAGGATGAGAACGGACGCCCCCAAAGCTTAAAGGCCAATGGACTATTAGCCCGTGCCATTCAGCATGAGATGGATCACCTGAATGGAGTGATGTTTGTAGATCGGGTGGAGAATGGTCTAGCTTTGACCCAAGAACTCAACAAGCACGGTTTCTCGCCCCAAGCCGTCAAACCTCTCGCTTAACTTATTACGTCAAAACCAATGATGACACCAAAAAGCGGTCTGTTTTTGGGGATTTCTTGTGTGGCAGCGATCGCTGCTGTCGGTTCAATTTTTGAACTTTCATCTGGAAACCCTGAGTTGGGGACATTAGTCACGGGAATTATACTAGCGGCTAGTGTTCCTTTGACTGGATTGTTTTTCTATGCGGCAGTTCGGGATGCCAGGGCAAATCAGTAAAGTTGTTAGTCGTTAGTCGTTAGTCGTTAGTCGTTAGAAACTAGTTCCTATTGGCTACTAGCTTTCCTAATATCCCGCCTTCAATACCTCCTAACCCATAACTGCTAACTACTAACTAATGACTGATCAAGTTTATCGCGCATTTCTGCGGCAGCTGTCCACGGGTGGTACAGCAACTCTACTCCTTCCCCCCTACGACTTGTCTGACAATCAAGAGACGGTAATTGGGCGAGAAGCAAGCTGCCACATTTCTTTAGAGCCGAATCTGTATTTGAGCGTATCGCGGCGTCATGCCGCTATTCGTCCTGTCTCCTTTTTGGGAAATGGCTTACCCCACTGGGAAATTTGTGACCTGGATAGCGCTAATGGCACATTGGTGAATGGGCAATACTTACGAGGTTGTCAGCCATTACAGACCGGCGATCGCATAGAGTTGGGTCAAAATGGCCCTGTCTTTATCTTTGAGTATCAGTTTACCCCCAGCCCCATCCCTACCCCTCTTTATCCCCCACCCCAACCCACCCAGTTCAACGTCCCCGTAAGTAAGCCTGTCACGTCAGTGGGTAGTGTCGGAAAACCGAAGCCTGATTCTGTCACCTTTACCCAACTGTTTCCCCTCGCTTCAACCGGACGGGATTTAAAACAGAAAGCTTTCTTGATACCGGGAGTTGTCACGGTACTTTTTGTAGTATTGATGTTTGCTGCCGTTGGTCAGCAAGATGTTTTTAACGTGCTGCTTGCCGCCTATTTGGCAGGGGCGGCTTATTTTTTTATCTACCGACTTTGTGGCAAGTCTAAACCCTGGTGGGTATTACTGTTGTGTGCGGCCTTGACCAGCTTAATCTTAGTCGGACCGCTTTTGCCACTGTTTATCACTATTTTTCGCGATATTTTGCCGGGGAATTTGCCCAATGAGGGGGAAGAGGTTAGCCTAATGTCTTTACTCATCCGGATGTTCTTTGGGGCGGGACTGATGGAAGAGTTGCTTAAGGCATTGCCAGTTTTAGGAATATATATTATAGGCAGACTGCTATATTCCCCTTGGCGAGAACGGATTGGTGTTTGGGAACCTTTGGATGGCATTCTGTTAGGCGCTGCCTCTGCGGTCGGATTTACGCTAATCGAAACCTTAGGGCAGTATGTTCCCGGAATTATTGATAATGTGACATTGCAAGCCGGTGAAGCCGCTGGTCAGATTTCCGGATTGCACTTACTAATTGCCCGGATTCTCGGCTCGATTGTAGGGCACATGTCCTATAGCGGTTATTTGGGCTATTTCATTGGGTTAAGCGTACTCAAACCCAGTCAGGCCTGGCAAATTATAGGCTTTGGGTATATTTGTGCTTCATTCCTCCATGCCCTTTGGAATACAACCGGATTTGTTAGTCCCGTACTCTTAGCAGTAGTTGGGGTTTTATCCTATGCCTTTTTGGCGGCGGCTATTCTTAAAGCTAGGGCACTTTCGCCCACGCGATCGCAAAATTTCGCCACCCGTTTTTTTGGTGAATAGTGACAGCTCTCCGACCGTATCTTTTTGATAAATTGGGCAACGCGTTCAGCCTTAGATTCAACTCGGGGCTGATCAACCCTCCTGTGACAGCGGAATCTGAATAAGAAACTCTGTACCTTGCCCCAGTAAGCTATAGCAACGTAGCTGACCCCCATGTTTTTCCACTACAATTTGATAACTGATCGATAACCCCAAACCTGTACCCGTTCCCACGGGTTTGGTAGTAAAAAAGGGGTCAAACAGTCTCGCTTTAATGTCTTCAGTCATTCCTGGACCATTGTCGGCAATGCGGATTGCGACCTCATGATCATTGATCAGTTCAGTGCGCACTCGGATGAAGCTAGGATTGGCGAGGCTTTCCTCCAGTGTTAGTGCTGCGTCTTCGGGGCAGGTTCGCATCTGAATTTGCTCGTCAATGGCATCGATCGCGTTGACTAGCAAATTCATAAACACTTGGTTGAGTTGTCCGGCATAGCACTCTACCCGAGGCAAATTCCCATACTCTCTAATCACTTGAATTTCAGGATGCTTCCCGGAAGCCTTGAGGCGATTTTGCAGAATCATCAGAGTACTATCCAGCCCCTCGTGCAGATCAACCGCTTTGACTTCTGCTTCGGCAATGCGGGAGAAGTTGCGTAGGGCTGCGACAATCTCACAAATTCGCTCGGCTCCCAGCTTCATGGAACTTAAAAGTTTAGGCAGGTCTTCTACTAGAAACTCTAGGTCGATCGCGTCAATTTCCGACTGAATTTCTGGCACTGGATTGGGATAGTGCTGCTGATAAAGCTGAACTAAACCTAAAATATCTTGGGTGTAGCCACTGGCATGAACGAGATTGCCATAAATAAAGCTGACGGGGTTATTGATTTCGTGAGCGACGCCAGCGACTAATTGTCCCAGACTGGACATTTTTTCGCTCTGTACCAGATGGCTTTGGGTATTTTGTAGTTCAATTAAAGCTTGCTCCAGTTGTTGAGCTTGCGACCGAGCTTGTGCTGTTGCGGTACAACTTTGCTGATAAAGTTCGGCTTGTTGAATGGCGATCGCGATTTGGTCGGCAACCGCACAAATTAATTCCACCTCTGAATCTTGCCAACGGTAGGGACGAACATTCTTCACCAAACCGAGACTTCCCCAGACTGAATCACCAAAGTTCAAAGGTACTAGTAACCAAGCACCGGGAAAGGTGTTTGCATAATCTTTGTTAATCTCGTCCTTACAGGTATCCGAGTCATGAATGTTGACAATTTCTAATCGCTTGAGTTGGTCGGAAATCTGATTATTTTCAGCGGGAAGCTTCATTCCCAGTGCCACAGGTAAATCGTTTGATTTACGATATTCGGATACATTTAACCAAAGTTGTTGTTCGGGTAAGTATTGGACAATGTGAGCATAATCGACTTCCAGGAGGGAGCCAATTTCACGGACAGCTGTGGCAAAAATTGTCTCTAAGTCTAAAGAACTGCGGATAACTTGAGTGAGCTGATTGAGTAATTGCTCTCGTAAGAAATGGGATTTTGCTTGTTCATACAATTGACTATGCTGAATCGCGATCGCGGCTTGAGCCGCCAAGCCTGAGAGCAAGTCGATTTCCCATTGCTGCCATTGTCGGGGTTCACTACAGTGATCAGCAACCAGTAGCCCCCATAATTGATTGTTGTTCAAAATTGGGACTAGCAAGTGAGCTCTAACTTGGAGCTTGGCGAGTAAGTCCAGATGACACGGGCTAAGATTGGCGGCATAGATATCTTCGATTGCCATCACCCGACCGTGCTTATAAGGCAGAACATAGGCTTCCTCAAAGCAAGGGTCATAGATATTCCGTCCCAGAATAGAGAAGTAATTGGATGCCGCAGATTCAACGACGACATTGCCACTCCAATCTGGCTCAAAGCGGAAAATAATGACTCGGTCTGTCTGAAGTACCTGTCGAACTTCCGCGACTGTTGCCTTGAGAATCTTCTCCAACTTCAGTGATCGGCGAATGCGGCCTGCGATCGCTCCAATCAGACGCTCCCGCTGAAACTGTTGCCGCAGTGCTTCTTCGATGTCTTGGCGTTGAGCAATTTCAGTTTGAGCCTGCTGATAAAGCTCTGATTGTTGAATCGCGATCGCGGCTTGGGTGGATAGGCTCTTGAGTAGGTCGATTTCCGACGGCTGCCAATTCCGAGGTTCGCTACACTGCTGGGCAACCAGTAACCCCCACAATTGTTCTTCGTGGACAATCGGGACGACGAGGTTCGCTCTCACCTGAAACTGAGCGAGTAAATCGCGGTGACAGGGTGCTAAAGAGGCGGCGTAAATATCCTCTACAGCCTGGATTCGTCCCTGTTGGTAAAGCTGGATATAACTTTGTGCCAGATGCTGATCACAAATGACTGCTCCTGACATGGGTATCCATTCAGAACCCACTGATTCCACAACAACCACGCCACTACCATCAGCATGGATGCGGAAAATAATCACGCGATCGCACTCCAAAAATTGCCGAACTTCGGCAACTGTGGTATTGAGAATCTCTTCCAGGTTCAAAGACTGGTGAATTCGTCCTGCGATCGTCCGAATCAGCTGTTCTCTGAGGAATTGTTGCCGTAGCGCTTCTTCCACTTGCTTGCGCTTGGTGACATCCTCGAAAATATAAAGATGCCCGACGTAAGGCTGGGACTCATCCCGAATGGGTGTAGAAACGCGTCGGATTGTGCGTCCATCCACCAAAGAAATTTCATCCTCAACAACGGGATGGTTTTCCTCTCTTTGCACGGGTTGGCAAAAATCGGCACAGGCTGCTATCTCTGCTAGAAGTGGCAAACAGTCGGGAATGATATCGCTGTTTTTGAGTTCACCCCCCTGCATTCTCTCTTCCAAATGCTCGATGCCCCAAATTTCACAAAAGCGGCGGTTGAAGTAGAGTATGCCATCAGTCCGATTGTCTACCATGTAAAAGGCTAACGGGGAGGTACTGGTTATTGTTTGCAGTATCGCTTCTTTCCAGCACAGTTCCTCTAGCCATCTCGCCTGTTTCTCCTGTGCGAATTTGCGTTGGCTGATATCTTCAACTACGGTAATAAAATGTTGTGGCTGGCCCGAAGAGTCCCTGGCTATAGATACCGTCTGGTGTCCCCAGATGATCACACCATCCTTGCGGAGATAACGCTTCTCCATTTCGTAGTGTTGAATTTCACCCGCAAGAAGCGATCGCATGTACTCAGGATTAACTCCAAGGTCATCGGGAAAGGTAATATCTCGGAAGGTTCGTGTCTGTAATTCGTCCTGAGTGTACCCGAAAATCTCACAAAACTTTTGGTTGACTCTGAGAAACCGACCGTTTAGTTTGCAATAGCTGATGCCCAAATGAGCTTGCTCAAAGGTGGCACGAAAGCTTTCTTCCCGTCTTTGTTGTGTCTCCTGTATCTGTTTGTAATCGGTTATATCTTCACAAACTAGGCTGATAATTGGATTAGATTGGGTTCCTGACACCAAGCTAACACTCGCTTTTGTCCATAAAATGCTTCCGTTCTTCCGAACAAGCCGGACTTCCCATTTCCTAATCTGAGTAGGCTGTTGTTGTAAGCTGATTAGATTGCTTTGGCTTTTGGCTTGGTCTTCTAGAGCAAAAACTGACACGATTGACTTTTGGGTTAACTCTGCAACCCGATAACCCAGATAAGCTGCACCAAACTGGCTAACAGCAATAATTTTGCCACCCGAATTGAGAGTAAAGCAGATGCAGGGCATACTTTCATAGAGCCTGCGAAACCACTCTAATTCATAATTTTTTTATAGAGGTCTTGGTCTTCGTCATTCTGCCACTGTTTGCTATTAGAGTTAACCGAATGAGACTGTCTAAGGTCAGCCTTTTTACTCAAGTGACTCATGTTAATTATTAAATCTTATATTTTAACTATTTTTCAAATCATAGCTCTCTCTTTACTCATTTTCTATGAAGGTTTAAATAATGAATTAACTGTTTTTTTTTACATTTGATGTAATTATCTGTTGCCTAAGCATTGTTTTTCAGCGCCCAAACTATTAACACTCTGTCTCGAAGCCTCTGATAGACAATCAGAGGCAATTAATTTGTATATAAATTTATGGATAAAAATTTTCCTCGGTCAATGTTTTTAGAGCAATTTTTACAGCCTTTGAACGTGAAGCGCTCACGCGCTGTTAGATTGGTCAGCTCGGTTATCGTTATAGTGACCCTCTTGAACGTCATTACCGCTCTGTTAAGGAAGCTGTTCCCTTTAGTGACAGCTAAGCGTAGTTTAGGGAAAAAGAGCTTGTGCGCTACCCTCACATGGCTAGCTCGTACAGAGCTGCGTCAAAAAGCGCGAAAGCATATGAACCCTAGACTACTCAGTGTATGGTTGGAACTTGAGGGGGAAAGTTCTATAGATCATTGGCTGTATTCGTCAAAAATAATACAAAACTAAAAATCACTGATACGAATATTTCAACATCTTAAATAATATTTAAAAATATTCAAATATCCATGAGTATACACTCTCAATAATAAACTTTTTTATTCACGAAGATAAAAGGACTATTTGAGGGATCTGCGTGTAGCGTGGTTTTCGGGTAGCAATGGCTGAGTCTGTTACTGTTGAAGGGTATCTGAATAAATCGTTGCTCTAAGTAGCGCAAAATATATAGATACCCCTAAAATTTTAACCACAACGCTCTCAGAACTGCGATAGAGAGCCTTTGCCGCCGTGATGGAGTGATACAACATGAAGCTCAAAATCCTCACTACTGCTATCCTACTAACCACAACGAGTCTAGGTGTAATAGTCGATACGCTAGCCCCGCTTCCGGCAAAGGCTGAAAATCTACAGCATACCCAACAGCTACTCGCCACTAAACAGTGTGCGCAATGTGAACTGAGTGGTGCAGGGTTAGTGCTGGCTGACTTGGCAGGTGCCAATTTGAGTGGGGCTGACTTGAGTCGTGCCAATCTCAGCCGTGCCAATTTGATTGGGGCTGATCTCAGTGGGGCTAACTTGACGGGAGCTTCTCTTAATGGGGCTAATCTCAGTGGGGCTAACCTCAGTGGTGCCACTCTAAATAGTACCGACCTGAGAGATGCAGTTCTCAGCGATGCAAAATTATTTGGTACCAGCCTCAGAACCTCTTATATTCAAGGAACAATGGGCATTCCTCAATACGCAGGAACGCCTGAAGATTTCTATGCTTGGGGAGTTGTGGAGTCCCAAAGAGGCAACTACAAAGCTGCGATCGCTAATTATAATCAAGCTCTTACCCTCAAGTCTGACTTTGCCCCAGCTTTCTTGGCTCGTAGCGTCTCCCGTTTCAATCTATCAGACTACAGAGGAGCCACTCAAGATGCCCAAGTTGCAGCGACTTTGTTTTCGGTTCAACAGAACTCACTAGGCTACCAAACAGCACAGAACGTGATTAAGGGTGTAGAAATTGTTCAGAATCCTCCTAAAGCTCGAAGCCGAGGCCCATCAATCGGCGATTTCTTCGTATCAGTCGGTTCAGTCCTGTTACAACTAGTTTCCTTCTTTTGATTCGATGCTAGAGGGACTTCCATTCCCGGCAATCGCTCACGCTTCGGTAAAACAGCCACTGTGCCATACCATCATTCCATCAGCGATCGCTCAAGCCTTGTTAGGATCGAAATGATTACTACTTCTTAAGTATTGGGTATGTCATCCACTTCAACTCCATTACCAGATTCCCTCGCCCGAATTGTGGAACGCTTTCAGCGACGTACCAATCCCAAGCAACGTTATGAGCAACTGCTCTGGTATGCCAAGCGGCTAAAAGAAATGCCAGAAGACGATAAAACACCAGAAAATAAAGTTCCTGGTTGTGTTTCCCAGGTTTTCATCACTGCCAGCCTGGAAGATGACAAACTATGCTATCAAGGCGACTCAGATGCTCAGTTAGTCAAAGGGTTAGTGGCTCTGTTGATTGAAGGACTCAACGGACTGACCCCCGACGAAATTTTACAAATCTCTCCCGACTTCATCCAAGATACGGGTTTGAATGTTAGTTTGACGCCTTCTCGTGCTAATGGATTTTACAACATCTTCCAGACCATGAAGAAAAAAGCACTAGGATTTAAACTGGGAGCATCTTCCCAATCACTGAGCTAATTGTGGAAAAAGGCGCAAGGATGAAAGATGAAACACAGATAAAATTCCACCTTTCACTTTAAAAGGAGAGTTTCTGCTGAGAAATAGCAATGATTTGATGCTATTGCGCTTCTTTTTCTCCTTTGAGGAGCGCTCCTGCCGCCGCTTGTAGGGAACCGTAGGTCAATTCAGGTTGACCGTTGATATAGTATTTTCCTTCTACCGATTCACAAATATTACCCACTACCAGCCCATCAGCCCCGTAAACGGCCAAAATCTGCTGAATTTGAGCGGGTTGAAAACCCTGGAGCGTTTGATCCCAATGGCTTTCATCCACAGGGCGAATTCTAATTGTTTCTTCCATATAATCGACTCCTATGAGAAATTCACACTCAATGAGGTAGAAGCAGCCGCCAACGTTGTAACACAGCTACATATAGACGAGCAATTAATCAGCGTCGCAATAGTGCCTTGCGGGATTATAGCTTCTCAATGGCAGCGAGAAATGTCTCAACCTCGACATTTGCCGCTCAAAAAGAAAGCAACAAGGCTATTGTCACCCCTCCTTCTTGTGTAGTCCAGCTAGGCTAAGATGAGCGCCTATTAGGGTACTCCGGACTGAGGTTAATGAAAGACGTTATCCTCAGTCTTAACAGGAATGGCACTGACTTAAGTGATCTCCTGCGGAATTTGCCCCCTAAATCCCCCAATTTCGGGAGACTTTGAACTCTGGCTTCCCCAGAATTGGAGGTTGGGGGGCGGATCGGCTCGCTATTTCAGTGACATTCGTCTTAACAGAGATTATTCCAAAATAGGCAAGTACATCACTGTGGTGGATCAGGCGGCACACTTGCCCATAGGGATAAGGTGGGCATCCTGCCCACCCCACAACACCATTATTTCTGTCAAACTGGGGCTACACCCGTCTCAACCTCACAAAAGTGGAACCGTTTCAACATAGCCTAGTCCCAAGCAGGCATAGAGGCATCTTCTCCACCAACGCCAATTCCTGTGTTAAATATTTCGGCATCACTAATATTAAGTCCATCCATTGATGCCCCATACACATTAGCATCATAAATCTTAGCGCTAGTAAAATTTACCCTGTTGAGATTAGCTCGTTGAAAATTAGCATTCGTTACCAACGCTGACGTGAAGTTAGCTCCAGTCAGATTGGCATGAGTCAGATCAGCTCCTTCTAGGTTGGCTCCCGTAAGGTTGGCTCCTTGCAGGTTGGCTTCTCTCAAGTCAGCACCAATTAAATGTGCGCCATGCAGGTTGGCTCCTGACAAATCACACCGAACACATTCTCCAGTTGACAATAGCTGTTTGACGTGAAGCGGGTTCTCAGCTTTAACTGGGCTGGTGAACAATAGCGGAGTTAGTAAGCTTAGGGTTGCTAAGAGCTTAAGCTTCATAATTTTCCCCTTTTGGAAGTAATATAGTATTCCGTTCTTAATCCTCACTCTTCCATTATCTCACCCAGCTCTTTGAAAGTCATTGATTTACGCCACAGGTCAGTTGTGATAGCACAAATACTATTTAGGCCACTAAATGCTGTTCGGTTGTCAGCTCTGAATCATTCAGCTTTTTCTTAATCTTTTATCAAAGATATACCATTAGATAGATTGTCAAAAAGAGCCCGTTAGAGTGACGTTCCCTCTGAAGCAAGGGTAGTTCCTGTATTCGAGCATCAGACCCTATCGGGTTATGCTATGAACAAGTCTGGGCTTTAGATCTTCTGTTCTAGAATTTTGAGATTCAAGACTCCATTTTTTGATTCACTTTCAGATAATTAGTAGAAATAATGACTTAATACACGCAAATGCTGTCACAATGGCAATGTCTTTTGAAAAATGTAGGGGAATGGCAAGGCTCATTTACCCACTTCTCACCCCAAGGGCAATATATAGAAGATACACCGACTGTGGTGAGCCTGGAAGGATTAAATAATAATCAAACCATTCGTCAGATTGTCCGCTATCTCCCACCGGATCAAGCAGTAGACGAAAAAGTTCTAGAGTACAGTTCTCTGAATCGAAGTATCCTATTTTTGGAAAATGGCGCTTTTTCCCAAGGATCGATTCAGTGGGGGCCTTTTTCAGAATTTGGGGCAGAATTCGGTTTAATTCAGGGAAATCGCCGTTTGCGCCTAGTGCAGTTATTCAACAAAGAGAGCCAGCTAGCTCAACTGACATTAATTCGAGAAAAATTGGCGGGTACTGATGCTCCAGAACGTCCTCCACTCACGTTGGAGCAGCTGCTGGGAGAATGGCAGGGAGAGGCGGTAACGATTTATCCGGATTGGCGATCGCCTGATACTTATCCCACTCACCTGGAAATTCAGCGTGAAGATAGCGAGTCCCCCAAAGGGACGACGCGAAGCGATCGCATCGTACAACAGCTCACCTTTGGAGGTGGGGCGTCAGCTCGCACTATCCGTTCTACCGCTAAAGTGGATGGCTCAATTCTCCACTTCGATCAAAGTCCCCTACCGACTCAGGTGTTGCTGCTACCTGATGGTGCCTCTTCCAACTGCCC
>NZ_DATNPA010000419.1:0-3567 GCF_036703385.1 Allocoleopsis sp.
GTACTCGCTCTATCGCCGCAGCTAACAAATCCAAATCGGATTCGGGGTAGACATCATAGTACTTGCCTTTAACCTGTTCCTTAGCTGGGGGCTTCCCATGCCGCTGTTTATATGACTCGGCAGCTTCCATCTCAATGTGCAGCCGTTGGGAAGCTGTCACCTTCTTCTTACTGGATTTGATGCGCTCCGTCAGCATCCAACTTATGGATTCCGGTTTTGGCTCCAATTCCGGTGCCGGAGTAGGGGTGTCTCTTGGAGACTCACTTAATGCTTCTTCTTCTGAGAAGGCTTTCTCAAAATAATCAATGAGAACCGGGATAATAGTCTCGCCCCAAGTCACTTGTGGACCCGACCAATCGTTTGTTTTTGATGTGGCTAACCGACTCAATCCATATTCCTTCCCCAACTCTGTCAACTGCCAAATTCTTTTACCGTTGTCTGGACGAACCTGGAAGCCCAACTCAATGAGCGCCTGATTCACTTGTGCAGGCTTGATTTTTCGTCCCAATTCCTCAGTTAACTGCTCTGCCACCTCAGATACGGTCATACCCAGTTCTGGAACGGTCGCAGTAGAACCAATTAGTTTTTTAGCGTCTTCAATAATGTCTGCCAGGTCGGGGAATTTCTTGGCTAGCGCATTGAACTTCCATTGAGCGATCGCACTCTTATCTAGTCCAGCATCAACGAGCCAAACTGAAAGCGTGTTGATGGATTCCATCGCAGAGGCTAGGGCATCAGGTGTTTTGATACCTGTTCCAGGTGTAGAGCCTTGTCCATTACTGGGCATGAATCGGGGTGCGTGAGGACTTACTAGATATGCTACGCACAGAACACCATTGCTGTCTATGGCTCCAGTTTTTGTGTTATGGCACTCACCAAGGCGACTCTTGACTCTCGCCCAATAGTGAACCTTACCATCCCCTACTACTGGGTGATGTAGAAGACTCTCTATTGCCTGTATAAAAGTAGCTAATGGGTCACTGCTCTGGCTAGCCTCTGCAAAAGCGTGCTCTAGCAGAATTAAAGTAACCAGTGACAATACTTATATCAGGTTGATATAATCGAACCAGAAACTAAAATATTGTTAAGATATCTTTAGAATTCTTTATAAATTCAACTCAACGGGCTGAAGTTGTGGTTGCCGTCAGGACGTAAGGGGCACTTCACTCTCAAGCCGTTACTAATCGTGTTTGCCCTAGCGTAGGGGAGGGATTAACTGTGACCTACAAATCCTTATCTGACGAAGATGAAGCAGATAAACTGACAGGAGCGATCGCACAGAGTGCAGCGTCTAAAGAGGCGATCGCTCCTGAAAACAGTGTTAGCCATACATCTGCTCATGAGTTTGACGATCTAGACTACCCTCCTAACTTCACTAGGCGCACTCGACGCGGATGGCTCACCCCTACTTTAATCGGGATTGGAATTGGTGCCGTACTCACTTTCGGAGGAACGCGCATAATGTCAAGCGGTGGTAACCGAAAGGTTGCCCCAGCCAAAGCACCACCACCCCCCAGCCTAAGCGTTACCGTAGCACCAGTGGCAAATAGTCCTGTCAGCAGCACCCTAGAAGCCAGAGGAACAGTCGCCGCTACCGACTTGCTCCCTGTTTTACCCCAAGCGACCGGCTTACAAGTTCGTCAAGTTCTGGCGAGTGAAGGGCAAAGTGTGCAAGTGGGACAAATTTTAGCGGTTCTCGATGATTCTGTCCTCCAAACGCAACTCCAGCAAGCCAAGGCACAACTCGAATCCTCCCTAGCCGTTGTGCGGCAAAAACAAGCCGCTTTTAACCAACAACGCGCGACACTGGCACAAGCCGAACGAGAATTGAAGCGTTATCAATATCTAGCTAACCAAGGCGCAATTAGTCGTCAAGATTTAGAAACTCGCAGTACCGCAGTAGCAACAGCCAGAGAATCACTCGGAGTCGCCCAAGCCAATATTGGCAGTGCCGAAGCTGATGTGAAAAACTACCAAGCTCAAATTCAAAAACTGCAAACTCAAATTACACAAACTGTAGTAAAGGCACCCGCTCCTGGGATTGTCGCGGAGAAGTTTGCCGCAGTTGGGGATGTTACCTCCAATCAAAAGCTATTTACGCTCATCCGCAATGGGGTTTTAGAACTTCGCGCCCAAATCCCAGAACCTCAACTCCCACAAGTCCGAATTGGGGCACCCGTGCTGATTACCAGCAATGCAGATTCCCGGATTCGTTTGGAAGGAACTGTGCGAGAAATTATGCCCACGGTTGACCAACAAACTCGTCAGGGAATGGTCAAGATTAATCTGCCTTCAACACCCCTATTACGTGCAGGTATGTTTGTACGAGCGGGTATAAGTTCGGGAACGGCTCAAGGGTTAACCGTTCCAGCCAAAGCGGTGTTACCTCAGGGTGAGGGGAAAGGAACTGTTTATGTGGTGGACAGTAATAATGTTGCTCATGCCCAAACAGTGACCGAAGGGGCAACCAGTGGTGGAGAAAGTGCCAATTCAGATACCGCCAAAATCGAAATTAAGAGTGGTTTGAAATTAGGCGATCGCGTCGTCGTTGCGGGTGCTGGCTACCTCAAAGATGGGGATAGAGTGAAAGTTGTAAATACTCCAAGTCAAAAGTAAAAGGGAAAAGTAATAAATTTTGCCTTTTATCTTAATACCAAGCTGATAGCTTTTACATTTTGCCTTTTACTTCTACCTGCTCATGTCTTTCAACATCTCCGCTTGGTCGATTAAACAACCCGTTCCTACCATTGTTTTGTTCTTAATTTTGACAGTGTTGGGTCTGGTTGCTTTCCCATTGTTGGGCATCGATAGCGACCCGAATGTGGATATTCCTGCGGTGACGATTACCGTCACTCAACCCGGAGCTGACCCAGCAGAATTGGAATCCCAAGTTACGAAGAAAGTTGAGGATGCGGTTGCGGGTTTAGGCAATATTGACCACATTATCTCGACAGTGACGGATGGCGCATCTAGCACTAACGTGAATTTTGTCTTGGGTACCAATAGCGATCGCGCCACGAATGATGTGCGAAATGCCGTAGCCCAAATTCGCCAAAATCTTCCCCAAGATGTGAACGACCCCATTGTTAAACGAGTGGATTTTGCCGGGGGTTCGATCATGTCCTACGCCGTTGTTTCTGAACAACAGTCGGTCGAACAACTGAGTGAATTAATCGACCAAACCATCAGCCGTGCCATCCTTGCCGTTCCTGGTGTCGCCCAAGTCCAGCGGATTGGGGGTGTAGACCGTGAGATTCACGTAGACTTGAACCCAGATGAACTGCAAGCACTGGGCATTACCGCCACTCAGGTTAACGACCAAATCCGTAACTTCAACATTAACTTACCCGGAGGACGCACCAACCTTGGCAGTTCGGAGCAGACGGTTCGCACTTTAGGGAGTGCCAACAGTGTCGAGCAGTTGAAAAACTATCAAATCACACTCCCCAAAGGGAGTTTTGTGCCCCTATCCACTTTAGGGGAGGTCAGCGACACCTTTGCCGAACCGCGTCAAAGTGCTCGTCTCAATGGCAAACCCGTAGTTGCCTTCTCCATCCTACGCAGTAC
>NZ_DATNPA010000420.1:0-13864 GCF_036703385.1 Allocoleopsis sp.
TTAGCCGACATGATATCAAGGTGATTTGACATGAATTACATTCCACTTGCAGCACGGATTTGCCTGTCTTTGATATTCCTATACGGTGGCATAAAAAATATTACGGGATTTTCAGCTACCCAGCAGATGATTGCTGCTAGAGCGCCAGTCCATTACTCAATGTTGACAGACGTAACAGGGTATGCATACCTATACATACACCTCTCGTTTAGGGCGAAGCATTCGGGTGATGAATTATCGCGAACGCCTAAAATTTTCCGTCCGAATGCTTCGCCCCTACATACCCCATACTCTGCCGCTTTTGTCAAATACTTCTACTGGACTGGCGCTCTAGGACACGACCTTGTTCCCTACCGCCTTACTCCTAACTGGATTTTAGACTAAGAAAAATTGACTCAGCTGTAACTCAAAGCTGAGAAAGAAGAACGTTCAGAGAAAAAATAGAAATTAAGCGGACTTTTTCGTCCGTTTTTTGTGTGATGTGTGCCCTTTTTTAACGACTGGGTAACGAATTTTTTTTGTACGTTTAGGTTGAACGCCCGTAATTAGACTAGACACGGAGACACAGAATCGGGGAGACGCAAAGACAGTTTTTGTCATGGGCAATCATCCCGGCTTGAGCTTAAGTCTGTATCATTTCATGCCAGTTTCATTGCGCTGACTTTTATTCGCGATTGGCACTGGCGAACTTAACTAATTTTTTTGCCGTAATTACTGCTTCTCTACTCCCCGCTCCTTGCCATCGTAGTCTAAACTCCAGTTACTAAAAAATATACAAAAGCTTAAAGTTGCACACTTAGTTCATTTTTACAGTGTGTTAATATACCAAACGCAAAGGGTACGATATTGTCGTACCCCTACAAATAACGGCGTTGCTGAAAAGAAGTATGAAAAGACAACCTAGATCCCCGATTTCTTTGTTGAAACCCTGATTGCTACTCAATGAATTTGAATTAGAAATCGGGGATCTGCCGACAATCATACCGTTATTCAGCAACGCCCAAATAACAATATAAGGTTGGTTTTATCCACCCTAGAGAAGAGTATTTAAGCTCCTTCACGCAGCTTATCCAACACACCCCGGTCTTCCAAGGTCGAAGTATCGCCTGCAACTTCTTGACCGGCAGCCAGATTTCGCAATAACCGCCGCATAATCTTACCCGATCGCGTCTTGGGCAGTGCATCAGTAAAGCGGATTTCACCGGGACGTGCGATCGCGCCTATCTCCTGCACCACATGCTTCTTTAGTTCCTTGGCTAACTCCTCACTCGGAGTTTGGTTGCCTTCGAGGGTAACAAAAGCAAACACTTCTTCCCCTTTCAACTCATCCGGTTTACCCACAACCGCCGCTTCAGCTACAGCCGGGTGAGAAACTAGCGCTGACTCAATTTCCATCGTGCCGAGACGGTGTCCGGCAACACTAATCACATCATCCACGCGCCCCATCACCCAGTAGTAACCATCTTCATCTTTCCTGGCACCATCTCCCGCAAAATAGACATACTCCCCATCTTGGGGTGTAATGTGTTCCCAGTAGGTGCGACGGAAGCGATCGGGGTCACCGTAAACAGTACGCATCATCCCCGGCCACGGGTGCTTCACCACTAGATAACCGCCCTCGTTATCTCCAACCGACTTCCCGTCCAAATTCACAATATCAGTGAGAATTCCTGGGAAGGGAAGCGTAGCAGAACCGGGCTTAGTTGGAATGGCACCGGGTAGGGGTGTAACCATAATCCCGCCAGTTTCCGTTTGCCACCAAGTATCGACAATCGGGCAGCGTTCACCACCAATCACGCGGTAGTACCACATCCAAGCTTCGGGATTAATCGGTTCTCCCACCGTTCCCAGCAGTCGCAAGGAAGAAAGATTTCGCGCCTTGGGATGGTGTTCGCCCATCTTAATGAACGCACGAATCGCAGTCGGGGCGGTGTAGAAGATGTTAACTCCGTGTTTTTCAATCACATCCCAGAACGCACCAGGATTTGAACCACGAGGAGCACCTTCATACATCAGGGTGGTGGCACCATTGGACAAGGGGCCATAAACAATGTAGCTGTGACCGGTAATCCACCCCACATCAGCGGTACACCAATAGACATCCGTATCCTGGAGGTCAAAAATCCACTTCGTTGTCATGTGGGTGTAGAGGTTATAACCTGCGGTGGTGTGAACAACACCCTTAGGTTTGCCGGTGCTGCCACTGGTGTAGAGAATGAACAGCAAATCTTCGCTGTCCATCGGTTCGGCAGGACAATCCGCTGAAGCATCTTTCTGTAAATCATGCCACCAGTGGTCGCGATCGGGTTCCATGTGGATTTGTTGTTCCGTGCGTTTGACCACTAGGACTTTTTCGACTGTCGGCACTGCATTATTGGCCAAGGCTTTGTCTACTTGGTCTTTGAGAGGAACGATCGCATCTTTGCGCCACCCTCCATCAGCAGTTACCACTAATTTAGCTTCACCGTCAATTAAGCGATCGCGCAAGGCTTCGGCACTAAACCCGCCAAAGACAACGCTGTGGGCAGCACCAATTCGGGCACAAGCGAGCATGGCGATCGCTGCTTCTGGAATCATGGGCATGTAGATACCCACGCGATCGCCCTTTTGCACACCCAATTGTTTCAAGACATTGGCAAACTGGCAAACTTCCCTATGCAATTGAGCATACGTCAGCGTGCGCGAGTCACCCGGTTCCCCTTCCCAAATCAACGCTGCCTTATTCCGACGCCAGGTTGTGAGGTGTCTGTCAAGACAGTTGTAAGAAATATTAATCTTGCCGCCGACAAACCACTTCGCAAACGGCGGTTGCCAGTCGAGTACAGTATCCCACTTCTGGAACCAATGCAACTCACTTTGGGCTAAATCTGCCCAAAACGTCTGGGGGTCAGCTTTGGCCTTATCGTAGAGTTGTTGGTACTCGTCCAGACTCTTGATGTGAGCGTTGGCAGAAAACTCTGAGGAGGGCGAGAATAAACGCTTTTCTTGAAGAATAGATTCAATCGTGGGCTGAGACATATTACATCGCTGTAATCGGCTTTATTATTCAAACTCATTCTGAAGGCAGATTTGCCCGAAACTTGTTTGAATTTCATTAAGAAATACAACTTGTCCTCAGCCCACGCTCGATAGTTGCCTAAGCGAATGATACTGGCTGACCGATTTCAGGAACCTCGTCAAGTTCAATGCGAAACGTTCCCTCAAATCCGGTTTCACTGACTTCAAACTCCCAACCGCCGTTCGCCTTCCTCATCAGTGTACCGCCCTCCCGATCGTTAGTGTGGAGATAGAGTTCTAACGGAGTTTTCAAAAGGGCGCGGACGAAATATTGCTTAGAGAAAATCACATTGTCCGAGAACCCAATACCAAATAAATCGCGTTCCCCGACATAAAAACCCAGACGCATCACCATGTCTTTCTCTGTGATACTCTCATCATCGAGAATCGCTGACGTGTCGAGATAACCTTCCCAGATTAGTTTGTTTTCATCTGCCCAGGGAAAGGCAAGCTGATCGTTCGGTTCGCTAAAGTCGATACTTCGATGGTTATCTGTATCTGATACAGAATGGGTAAAGGGACCATAGCAATTTTCTGCGTCTTTGCTTTGATTGAAAAGCTCGAAGTCCACGCGACGCGGCTTAATAGAAACTCCGAAAAAGAACTCGCTTTTGCCAAATAAATCCATCCCTAAGGTGGCTTTTCCTTTGACAAACAGCAAACGTACCTGCGTGTTTCCAAAAAAGAAGCGCGTTGCGATTTCAAACGCCTCTCGTGACGTAATTAGCGAGTCATTGCCGCCATGACACTTATGGACAAAGGTTCGAGGTGTACCAGGAATTTGGGCAGATGTTTGTTTGACTAAACCATCGCTTCTGTTGTAGGTTGGTCCGAACTCACCAGGCATTGAGAAGAGACGGTTTAACCCAGAGGAAGCTCTAGAGGTGATGTCAGGGCCGTAGCTGCGGTAATTTGTACCTACTACAGTTAGGAGTCGGTTCAGGGGGAAATGCTTGTGGAAGTTCTTGTAAGACACTGGATTCGTCTCGTCTTCCTGAAAATCCGGGTTAAAAGCTTCTATTTCTTTTTCAGCATCTTTGTTTGCATCTTTATCTTTTTCAACCTTAAGCAGCAGTTTAAGAGCATCTACGTCGAGCCAATCTTTCAGAAGCTGGAATGTAATGCCTCGGTGTGGTGTACCGAGAGTAACTATTTTGTTGATGTACTTCTCTGCTGCTCGTTCATCTCCCTTTTCCTGTGGATAGGTGCGTTGAACTGCCTCGCGAACAATCAATCCACCCATAGAATGGGCAATGATATTAACTTTGGCTTCTTCACCTATCTTGTCTACTGTTAGTTCACGAATAAAATCGATCAACCGAACAAGGGCTTTCCCATACGTCTCAAATTTTCGGTCATCCAGGTCGTAGTACCGGAAAACCCAAAGCGTGCGTAGCGGGTTGTCTATGGTTCTCAGCAGGTAAAAAGCCATGTCCGGATTGATAACTATCCTATCACCTGAAAAGTAGCCCTTACGTTCCAAATCCTTAAATTTATTCAAGAGATTGGGATATTTTTTCTTCATCTCAGGCGGAATAAGCGGTTGATAATCTTGCTTTTTACTGTAGTATCCGACGACATTTGTTGCGTCTTGATATTTCCAGTTCGATTTCATCAACCGTAGAACCATTCCTTCGTAGATGTAGTTTTCACCTTGTTTTTGTGGATAGACAGTACCAACGTTGAATCTTTGGTAGGCGTCTAGCTTCTCATCAGCAGTGTCGAGTCCGCCAAAACCGCGAATCAAAATGATGGGCTGCTCAAGACGTGTAGGTTCAGACATGCTTATCTCTTTTTGCTGCTCAATTTGGTCTGAAATACTAACTACAGATGGTTTCCTATCGCTCCGAAGTTGTTTGTAAATCTTAACGAGAGCGTTCGCTATTTTAGTAAAGATTGTTTTACTATCATGCGGTAGGTTGCTTCAACGCCACGATGAATCAATCGGCTAATTCGGCGTTTTTCACGCGCTTGCCCTGCCGGATAGACAAACGCTAAAAGTTCTGAATGATAATGCACGAGAGAGTACAGCCGCAATAGATGCTCCCTGGAAATGCAGCGAAGTGTACCCGACCAATCGGTAGAATTGACCTTCTAAGAGAATATGATGATTTTCGGTAGTTGTATGGCAAAGAGCTACAGGCGGCTACAGGCTAATCAACTCTACCCTTTACCCCAGAATTCACCAACGCGATCGCACAGGGAATGCTGTCACAAATGGCTCACCTTGACAATTCCTCCGAATACAGTAATTTCAGTTAAGTTATTTTCAGTGCGTTTGTGTGAAGCGCAGCTAACGCATCACCCTTTCTCAGGATGGGAAATAACTCTATTCCCCACCAGTCACGCAAAAGACTGATGAGCTGACTCTGCAATGTTCATAACCTCTTTAGCCAATCGGGTGTTTCAGGTTTCTGAGAAAGTACCACTCCGCATTCTACTGGTGGTGCCGTTCGTCCTCCAGATCTTTGCCGTTGTAGGAGTTACAGGGTGGATTTCCTTACGCAACGGGCAAAAGGCTGTTGAGGAAGTGACCACTCAGTTACACAAAGAAATCACTCAGCGTCTTGAGCAGCATCTCAATTCCTACCTAAAAGTCCCTCAAATCGCCAACCATCTTAATGCAGATGCCATAAGCCTTGGTTTGTTGAATATCAACGATCTTCCCACCTTAGAGCGCTACTTCTGGAACCAACTCCAAACGTTTGACTCTCTCGGATATCTGGCCTTAGGCAAGGAGAATGGTGATTATATAGAGGTTTTGCGTCAGAACGACGGTCAATTCCGGGTCAGGGTAAAGGATGCCACTACAGGTACATCCCGTCAGACTTATGCCCTTTCTCCTGAGGGAAAACGCACAAAATTTTTGCAGAGCGAACCAGACTATGACCCTCGGCTTCGTGCTTTTTATCAGACAGCCGTAACAGCAGCCGGTCCGACTTGGACAGAGGTTTATTTATGGCTCGACAATCGAGCACTCAGCACCGATGCCGTCCGCCCGATCTCCGATCGCACTGGAATACTTCAAGGGGTTTTGAACGCCGGTTCCAGCCTTTCCCAAATCAGTGAATTCCTACAGCGCTTGAAAATCGCTCAGACTGGGCAAACCTTCATCATCGAACGCTCCGGACTGTTAATCGCCACGTCTACACCAGAGAAACCCTTTTTAATTAAAGACGGTACGACCGAGCGCCTCAAGGCATCCGAGAGCCGAAATTCCTTGACTCGACTCACAGCCCGGTATTTGAGCCAACACTTTGGCAACCTCTCCCAAATTAACAGCAGTCAGCAGCTGACATTTAATATGGATCATCGGCGACAATTTGTGCGCATCACCCCGCTTCGAGAAGCTAAGGCTGAATTAACAGATGCCTCACTGCTGCCTGACTGGCTGATGGTCGTCGTTGTGCCTGAGACAGATTTCCAGGAGCGCATTGATGCAAACACCCGCTCTACCATAGTGCTTTGTTTAGCCGCCTTGGTGTTCGCCACACTATCGGGATGTCTAACTTACCACTGGATTACTCAGCCGATTTTACGTCTGAGAGCAGCTGCTATTGCACTCTCTAGAGGGGAATGGAACCAGACTGTACCGGTCGAGCGATCGGATGAACTGGGTGTTCTCGCCAAAGCGTTTAATCAAATGGCTCAGCAGTTGCAAGCCTCCTTTGTCACCCTGTCTGTGCGCCAAGCCACTCTTGCCGAAGCCCAAAGAATTGCTCATGTGGGGAGTGGGGAACTGGATTTAACAGGGAATACGATTACGGCATCGGAGGAACTCTTGCGTATCTTTGACTTGAAGCCCAGAGAAACGCCACTCCATTACAGCGAATATATCAAACAGATTCATCCAGAAGATGTGGAGATTGCCACTCAAGCGATCGCTCAACTCATCCAAGACGGTCAACCCTGCGAATTTGACTGTCGTCTCCACCGATCGGATGGTTCACTCCGATATATTTCGATCAAAGGACAGCCCACTTTAGATCGCCAAGGTCAGGTGATTCGGTGTTTCGCGACAGTTATGGATATCAGCGATCGCAAACTGGCGGCACAAGCACTGCAACAGGCCAAGTTAGACTTAGAAATCCGGGTGCAGGAGCGCACGGCTGAATTGAGCCAAGCCCTAGAGCAGTTGCAGCAATCAGAAATGCAACTCAAAGAACAAGCCTTTCAGTTGCAACAAGCCCTATCGGAACTCCAACAAACCCAGTCACAACTGATTCATACAGAAAAAATGTCTTCCTTGGGGCAATTGGTAGCGGGTATCGCCCATGAAATTAACAATCCAGTGAGCTTCATCTACGGTAATCTGGCTCATGCCAAGGACTATACCTCTGACCTTTTTCGACTGTTGCACCTTTATCAAAGCCACTATCCTTTACCACCCCTAAGCATCCAACAGGAGATCGAAGTCATTGAGTTAGATTTTTTGATGGACGATTTTCCGCAGTTGCTCAGTTCAATGCAAGTGGGTGCGGAGCGCATTCGTGAGATTGTCCGGTTACTCAGGAATTTCGCTCGCTATGACGAGGCTCAGATGAAAGAGGTGAATATCCATGAGGGAATAGACAGCACGTTGATGATACTGCAAAGCCGACTGTCTGGAGCCGCTGGGCAGGGAGGCATTCAGGTGATTAAGGAGTATGGGGATTTGCCGCTAGTCGAGTGCTATGCCGGTCAGATGAATCAGGTGTTTATGAATCTTTTGACCAATGCGATCGATGCGATCGCTCAAAAGATACCCGTGGCAATGATGGCATCTGGCAGCACCAACGAGGTATCGCGGGAGAAGAGCCTCAGGAGCCAGAGGGAAGTAAACGAGTTTGTCCCTTGTATTACTATTCGCACAGGTTTACTGAAAATGAGCAGTCAACCGGATAGACATCAATCCTCATCCCTGATACCGCGCCTGTATATTCGGATTTCTGACAATGGTTGTGGCATGAGTGAGTCTCTACGCTCTCGGATTTTTGACCCGTTCTTTACGACTAAACCCATTGGTGCAGGTACAGGCTTAGGTTTAACAACCAGTTATCAGATTGTGGTAGACCATCACAAAGGTACGCTAGATGTGGCATCGGTAGAGGGGCAGGGTAGCGAGTTTGCGATCGAGCTGCCGCTAAGGCAAAATCAGGGGAAGCAAAGGGACAAATCTTAATCATTCCCTGAGCATTCGTTGGTAGACGCGAGGGTCTCAAAAACACTTGAGTTGCAGCTGATCGCAAAAAGTCGGTTAGATCAATGGCTTAGGCGACGCCAAAGCGTATGGCGAACGCCTGCACCAGCTTCACAATTTCAAACGTGACAAAGATACTGAGGATGACTGTAACTAAATTATTCAGTAGGCGGGTGTTGCCATAGCCAAAGAGAGAGGCGACAAACTTGAGAACTACAATGAATAACCCGATAAGGACAGCAATTTGCAGGGGTGTCATATTTCTCTTCCTGAGCAACGATCAACTATTGAACGACGTTTTGCCGTTCTTGGCAAACTCGAAGGGATGACTGCTTCAAACAGCGACCAGTGACCCGTGATCAGTGAGTAGGTTAAACGTGGCGATTGAATCTCAACTCTTAGCGCAGCGGCAGCATTCTTAGCGCGGCAACGTACTACCTGTAGAGGTGGGGTTCATTCGTGAGAGCGAAGGTGAAACAGGTTAGTAGCTGTGGTTATAGATAGCTTTACCCCTGATTGGACTCGCGGCTGATGCTCGGAAAGATTTGCGATCGCCCACAGACAGGCTGTAATGAAAATGCTAGAGAGTAGACGCCTCTTCATAGCTACCTCCGACTGATTGTTTTACCTATCTACTGGCTTATCTCTCTGTAGGCAGGAAGGTTATGCACATTTCACCCACTCCCCACTCCCCCTTTAAGCTCACTGCTTACTGTTCTCTCCGAGATTGCATAAGGTCGGCTGGCTCAGAGGTAGAAAACAGTAACAGCGTCTGATTCCATTGATGAAATTTAGTCTAAGGGGGGTGAAACCTATAGATGGGGAAAGGTAAGGTTGAGAATTATCCATTACTCCAGAAGGAGAATAGCATGGCTCACTCAGTCTTCTGTTGCAACTTGCTCGCTGATGGGAGCCTTGCCGAGGAATACGGTTCAGTGAAGATACTAGGATGAGCTGTCATCGGATGAAATTGCAATGAGTGCCGCATCGAGATACTGGAGAATGGTCAAAATTGATGCTGCTGGAAAACGCACAATCGAGGAAGTTCCATCGGCAAAAACGTTTTTCTTAGCCTCATTTCCGGAATTTATGCCTCAAAGCGAGGTACCGGATGCTCTAATCCAGCGTCAACTGCTGCACTGGATGAGGGAAGCTCCTGAACAGGAGGCTGATAATACAAGTAAATGTTGCTTATCACAACTTTGCCTGGTATGCTTCATCTCCAGCCAAATCGAGCGTGTTTGCCTGCAATTGGAAGGCCATTTTGGTGCTGAACACGGCTTCACCTGTGGTGATTTATTACGCTGTGTCTTAGATCACGACAGCAGCAGATTCAAGAGGAACGCGACTCCCACAGTCTCGACTTCTTATCAATCTCTGCCCCAGGAAATTCTGCAAAACTTCAGTCCAGAACAGAGCAGTTTAGCCACTTGGACTACTCGCTTGGTGAAGCATCATCGAGAACTGAATACTTTTCTGCTCGAACACGGCGTCTATCTCGTTAGCGATTGGGCAATCCTCAACGATACTAGTTCCAAACAAATTCAGCGTATTTTTTCGCAATTTCACCAGCTAACATTATTTGAAATTCAGCAAGCCAAGGGACTTTTAGAAAGTTACCATGCCGTCTATCGGGCTCAACGCTTGAAGCAACGCCAGCAAGGAATTAAGGGTCAGTGCCTACCACCAACCAGGGAACAACTTGAACAAATAGCTCAACGCCTATTTTCCCAAACGGGTGAGAGGTTTCGCAGCGAAACCGTGATGGCAAAACTTCAAGAAATGGCTTCTCGCCTAAGAGATTACCGAATTTATGTTCGGGGTGGTTCTCTCCCCACAGAATCGATGGACGCCCCTACAACGAAAGTTGATGCCGATCGCTCTTTATGCCGTGATTTTATCGATGACCGAAACACCACTGACGAACAAACGGAGTTTTTGCTCTCCTATCGTCAACAATTCGTCGCTTGTTTAGACGGGGCTATAGCCAAAGTAACCGAAGAGCAAGCGAGGAAACTCCAGCAAAAAGACCCCCAGAAAGCTGAAAAATTTCTTAAGGCTTTGCAGTTGTTTCACTGCCAGGGCAAGTCAATGGGGGAAATTGCCAAAGCCGTGAATTTACAGGCTCAGTACCATGTCACAAGGTTGTTGCAGCTGAAATCCTTTCGTGCCGATATTCAACAGCAATTTTTAGTGCTATTACGCGATCGCGTCATCCATGAAGCCAAAACCTACACTGATCCGGAACGCCTCGAAGCTCTTGCGTTACAAATCGAAGAGGCTCTAGATGAGCAAGTCAACCAGCTCATCCAAGAAGCCGCTACAGAAGCGGCGACAGCCACTGGCACGAAAAAACAAACCACAACCAGTCTCTTTGCCGAGAGACTCTGCCTCTACCTCGACACTAGGAGATCTAACCATGACTAATTCCCCGAATCGGACTGCCCAAATGTGGCTTGATTTTGATGTCTTGCCAACTGAAGCTATAGATTTATCCCCCGCCGTTTTTGAGCAAGCTTTGAATTGGAGCGCTCAAATTCCTGATGAAGAGCGGCAGTGGCAGACTTATCTCAATGGTTTGGCTCTCGGCGGTTTCGAGGAATGGCTGAGCTCACGAGCAACAGACTTAACTCTCAATCGGAAAGAATGCTCACTAACGCAGCCCTCTCTGGCTAATGCTATTGATGCTATTAGCAATTTGAAAGTAGGTGAATTCAAACTTTGCCTAATTGCGATGGGTAGCCTCACGGATGAAGAAGTTACCTTACCCAGAGCGGTTGTGGATTTACCCGAATTTGTGCCTCATTTTTATGTTGTGGTAGAAGTGCAAGAAGAACAAGAAACTGCCAAAATTCAAGGCTTTTTATCTTACGAACAGTTGGTCAATCAATGCCAGAGGGCTGACTTAGAGGCAGAGGAAGATTGGACTTATCAGCTACCTTTAAGCTGGTTTGACAACAACCCAGACCGTTTGTTGCTGAATCTGCGCTGTCTGGAACCCACGGCAATCCGCTTACCAGAGAGTGTGAGTCACCGCTCGATGCAGCTAGCACACAAGCGTTCGGAACTGGAAGCATTGTTACCTGAATTACAGTCACCCGATCGCCAATTGTGGCAAATTTTGACTTGGGAACAGGGAGCGCTGGTTCTGACGAACCCGGAATTACTCAACTGGGTGTATCAAGTCCAACAGGGAGCAGACCCAACCAAGGGGTTCGGCGCTGTGCGAAAACACTTAGCAGACACGCTGCAAATGCTCACCCAACCGGCGGTTAATGCAGGACGCTGGTTGTTGGGTGAACTCGATGAGTTGGCTCAGGAATTATCTTGGGTACTGCTACCCAGCTTTGCTCCCGCTAGCGCGATGCGATCGCCAGTTGAGGAATTTCAAGCCATTGTCACCCAACTCAGGCAGACAGAGGTCGAGATTCCGCTAGAAGCGCGGGGAGCGTATCGTGACCTGCGGTTGGCGGGAATGCCGCTACGACTTTATGCCGTAACGTGGCCTTTGCTCTCTGGCTCGATGCCTGAATGGACGTTGTTGCTGGTATTAGGGGCTACCCCTGGTACTCACCTACCTCTCGGCCTCCAACTCCGAGTTAGCGACCCAACAGGCATTTTGGTAGAACAGGTTTTGGATAACCAACAGCGGGATTCCTATTTCTTTACTCGTGTTGTCGGCAGCTGGGATGAGATGTTTATCGTCACTGTCAGCTTACCTTCTGGTATCGAACAGACGTTACCTCCCTTTAGCTTTAATCCCCAAGAGCAATAGACAGATTGCGTAAAGCACTGATAAAACCCTGATAGGTACTCTAAGTACCGAAAAAAATCGACTTTTGTCAGGGCTCTACTGTAAGTGCATAACCTTTCAAAGGTCAGAGGTATACCCAATTGAGCCAAAAATCCTCGAATCAGTTGAGGGAGAACTTTGACCATGCAATCTTGTCTTTATCATCAAGCTGAAGCAGAATCAGGACGGCTGTATGAACCGGGAAAAGATCACTACGGCGTTTCATTTCACGGTTCTCCCACCCCGTTGGGTCAAGGCTCTTGCCTTGGCGTTAGTCGCACAGGGACATCTAGCTCATTATCGGTTCCTAGCGGAGAGCCTGCGATCGCGCCTAGCGCATCCGCGAAGCCAGTTCCCAGCGTTACCAGTGAACAATATGGCAGAGAAAGCCTAGGGACAGGAAGTGGCGAACTTTCCCACAGCACCGTTTCTCCGGCTAGTCCCAGCCAGTTGCAAGCTACTCTCAAGATGTTTCAACAAGCTTTGGCAATCGCCCAAGCTAAAAATAACCGGATTAACCAAGTCAACATTCTCAAGCGTATCGGGATTATTCACTGCAAACTGGGAGAACATGCCTGGGGCATCAAGTGCCTCAAGCAAGCCTTACAACTCGCTCAAGCCCTTAGGCATCCGGTGAGCGTTGGTATTATTCTCAATTATCTGGGAGCCGCTTATCGCCAGACGGGTCAGGAACATAAGGCGCTGAGGGTTTATTTACGAGCTTTAGACATTGTCAAAGGCATCGGGAATGAGGCTGGCGTTGCCCTCCTCCTCAATCACCTTGGGGCTGTTTACAACAGTTTGGGTCAGTCCGATCAGGCACTATCCTGTTCGCGTCAAGCGTTGGAAAAGCTTCAGGACTTAGGCAATGCGCCCGATGGAGAAGCCACAGCTCTGCACACTATTGGAGAAATTTATTTGCAGATGAGGCGCTATCGTCAGGCGCTGGCCTTCTTGGAGCAAGCCTTAGCGATTGAGCAAAAAATCGGCAACCGCAAGGGTGAGGCAAAGGTTGTAGAGAGTATTGCTACCGTTTACGTCCGCATCAACCAAGAGCGGCAGGCACTGGAATTGTATCAGCGGGCTTTGAAAATTCGTCGGGAAGTGGGTGATTCGCCTCACGTTGAAGCCAGATGTCTTGATTACATCGGAGCGATTCACTACAAGAGCGGGAATCGTTCTCGTGCTTTGTGGCATCATCTCCAGGCGTTAGGGATGTTGCAAGCTCACAACTATGCATTTGGGAGCGATAGATTTCTCGATGACACAGTTGCGATCGCCAAGTTACTCCAGAATGTAATCATCGTTTATGACCGTCTTGGTTTGCATTCCCAAGGAATGAAGTGTTACCAGCAGGCTCTAGATATTATCGGGACTTTCGGTGAAAATGCGTGCGAAGAAGCCATCCACAATTTCTTGGAGCAAGATGGGATGAAAAATTCGTAATTTGTAATGCTCATATAATTTTTTTTTACGCAGAGGTCGCAGAGGGTAACGCAGAGGGACACAGAGTTTTTGAAGTCTACTTTCATTTAATTGGAATGTCACTGACTTAAGCAAAAAGTAGTCGTTTTTTGAGAAAAATCCAGATTGGGGGGTCTCCCCCCAAACCCCCCGCTGGGGGACGGAGTGCCTACCTAGAGACCCCCTGCACAAGGGTTGGTTGGAAAGTAAGAAAGTAGGAAAGTTCTTAAGTCATATCGCTTCCGTTTAGGTAGTCATTGTATGCACAAGGGCAGGTAATCTTGGGTATCTAACGGAGGTGCAATAGTGTGCGATACTTCCTGATGTCAGGCGATGACCAGATCGAGATGGGGCTCGCCAACAAACCCTGA
>NZ_DATNPA010000421.1:0-4185 GCF_036703385.1 Allocoleopsis sp.
AGGAGCAAATCTGGTTCTTGGCGCACGCAATCAAGTAGCGTTGCAAACCACTGTTGACGCTTGCATCAAAGCAGGTGGTAAAGCAATTTGCCTTCCCACTGATGTAACCAATTCTGAAGCTTGCCGCGAACTAATCGAGAGTGCGGTGAATACCTATGGTGCGATCGCAGGATTGGTAAATAATGCAGGTATATCCATGTACTCGCGTTTCGACCAAGTAACTGACCTGTCGATGTTTGAGCAAATCATGCAGGTCAATTATCTCGGTGCCGTCTACTGTACCCACTATGCTCTCCCCTATCTCAAGGAATCTCAAGGGCTGCTTGTAGCAATCTCATCTTTATGCGGAAAAACAGGGATTCCCACTCGCAGTGGTTATGTAGCAAGCAAACATGCAATGCAAGGATTTTTTGATACGCTTCGCGTAGAATTACGGGGCACGGGAGTTGCTGTACTGGTTGTTTCTCCTGGCTTTGTCGCGACGGATATTCGCCAACATGTTTTAGCAGCTGATGGCCATCTGATCGATGCTAGTTTATCCGACGAGCAGCAACAAGCCATGTCGATTGAGGAATGTGTGAGGCAAATTCTTCGGGCAATGCAACAGCGAAAACGAGAATTAGTAATGACTCCTAAAGGACGCTTTGGCCTCTGGTTAAAGTTAATCGCACCTGAGTTAGTGGATCGGATAGCTGCTAGCGCCGTACAATCTCAAAAATCCCGTTAAAATCCCACTCTTGTATAGGAACCCATTAGCCAATAGGTTTCCATTTCTCCCTTGCCCTTGACATCAATCGTGCCCCGCTTCTCAAATATATATTTATTCTTCAATCGCTCATAGGTGGCTTTTGTCACCTGAATGCTTCCCGGTTGACCCGATGATTCCATGCGCGAGGCTACATTGACGGCATCTCCCCACAAGTCATAGATAAATTTACGGGTGCCAATCACTCCAGCAACAACAACACCGGTGTTAATACCAATGCGGATTTGAACACTTTCACGGAGTTCAGATTGGAAGCGATGAACGGCGGCTTGCATTGCCAGCGCCATTTGAGCGATCGCATCGGCATGATCAGGTCTGGGTAGGGGCAATCCGGCAGCGACCATGTACGCATCACCAATCGTTTTAATTTTCTCTAATCCCAACTGTTGAGCCAGTTCATCAAAGGTGGAAAAAATTTGATTCAGTAAGTCAACCAGCTCAATCGGTGTTAAGCGAGCTGATAATGGGGTAAACCCGACAATATCAGCAAACATAATCGTAACTTCATTGAATTGTTCGGCAATTGCGCCTTGATTTTGTTTGAGCTGGTTGGCAATTGGCTCTGGCAAAATATTGAGCAACAACTGTTCTGACTTTTGTTGTTCTAAACGCAAGGCTTCCTCCGCTTTCTTGCGATCGCTAATATCCTGAGCGACTAAAATCGCGGTTTCTTCCGATAGGGGCGAAATAGTCTCGGCTAACCAAACCTCTTTGCCGTTGATTGGTAGACAATACTCAATCACAACGGTTTTTTGGGTCGAGACAGCCTTGAGGATACTCTGGAGAATTAAATCGGCTTGTGCAGATGGCAAATCATCGTGGAGTTTTTTTCCAATCATTGCGGCTGGTGGTTTATACAAACTCCGCGTATTGGTTGGGATAACATTGAAACATCGTCCAGATACATCTCTCACCGTCACCACATCCGTCATGGCAGCAAACAAAGCCTTCATTTCGGCCTGCACCTTCTTCTGTTGGAGTACAGTTCCTAACTGAGCCGCCACGGCATTGACTAACTGGCTCAACCGTTTATCCTCCGGACGAGATTCCAGCGTAAAGAACACGAGTACGGCTAAAACGGGAGAATGAGAACTGAGCAAATGACTCCCTTGCTCCTGTGCCTCTTCATTTCTGTTCCCGATGGTGCTGATCGGTACACCAAATCCAGCTTTTAAACCACATTCTGTCGCCAGTTCCAGCCTGAGCAGAGAATCTTCAAGCTCAGTAAACTCCGCAACCCATCGAGATTCTTGTGTTAACCAAACCTGTCCAGGAATTTCCTCACCCGGATAGAAGGTGAGAACTTCACTGTATTCTCGAAAACGCTCAAGCTCAGCGACCACCGATGGATCTATCTCCGTGCGCTGACAATACCAACGAAAGCTGCATACTAGAGCTGACTCATCCGTTGTGGGAATCCAGGCTTCCCCATAAATCCAACGAGTTGTCTCACACACTTGTTGTAAGGCAACCTCTAAGGCGGTATCCAGGTCTGGAGCCGCGTTAATGGCCTGAGAGACTGTTAACAAGAGTTGGACTTCTTCTTCCGCTTGTTTGCGATCGCTGATATCTTGATGAGACCCCAGCATCCGCACAGGCTGCCCTTGTTCGTCCCATTGCGCTTGTCCCCGTGCCAAAATCCACTTATAGCTTCCATCTTTGCAGCGCAGGCGACTCTCCGCTCTGTAGAGGGGGGTCTGGCCTGCTAAATGCGATCGCAAGGCAACGAGGGTCGGCTCAATATCCTCTGGATGGACGAGACTGCGCCAAGTGTCAAAGCTGTAAGCAAGCTCCTGTTCTGCGTAGCCCAGCATTTCGAGCAAGCGAGCCGAAGCAAAAGCTTCTCCGCTACTAATATTCCAGTCAAAGATGCCGTCCCCCGTACCGCGCAGGGCGAGTTGCCAGCGTCCTTCACTTTGACGTAGTGCGTCTTCAGCTTGTTTGCGGTCGCTGATATCGGTATGGGAACCCACCATCCGCAGGGGGTTCCCAGCTTCATCCCAGATCGCTTGTGCCCGACCGAGAATCCATTTATAGCTGCCATCCTTGCAGCGCAGCCGATACTCTTCGTAAAAATAGGGAGTGTTTTGGTCTAGGTGGGCTTGGTTAGCCGCTATCACCCGCTCATAATCATCTGGGTGGATACGGCTGTACCATTCCTCATTGCTGTTGCTGATTTCGTGGTCTTCATACCCTAACATGGCTTTCCACTGGGTCGAGAAGAACACGTCTCCAGTTTGAAAATTCACATCAAAAATACCGTCATTGCTGCCTCGTACCGCTAATTCCCAGCGTTCTTCACTCTGACGCAAGGCTTCTTCGGTTTGTACGCGAACCGTAATATCGGTAATCAAGCCTTCTAGGTAGAGCAACTCCCCATCCGAGTTAAAAATTCCCCGACCTTGTTCCCAAACCCACTTCAATTCCCCGGTTGCTGTGATAATTCGGTAGGTCATCTGGAAGGAGCGGGAATTTTCCAGGGCGGCTTCCACCTCTTGCCTAACAGGTTCTTGGTCTTCGGGGTGAATCAGTTGATTATACGTAACACTTTTTTGCGTAGTGAAAGCCTCAGCCGGATAGCCTGTCAGTCTATAGCAGCCTTCGCTCATGAAGAACATTGTCCAGTCGGAGTCATTCAAACAGCGGTAAGCGATACCGGGTATATTGCTCATCAACGTCAACAGGGTACGTTGACTTTCAGCTAGGGCTATCTCTGCCTGTTTACGTTCTCGTGCTTCAATGGCTAAAGAGACTAAATCGGCTAGCGATCGCGCGAAGTTCAGGTCTTCGGGTGTCCAGTGACGAGCCGCGCCGACATGCTCTAAGCAGACAACTCCCGCCGTTTCTCCCTTGACTCGGATGGGTATATCCAGCATGGCTGAGATACCTAAGGGAGTTAAATAATGCTCGGAAAATTCGCGGGTTCTGGGGTCGGTATGGGCATCGTCTGCTGCAATAGGTTGGTCTTGCTGCAACGCTTGGAAATAGGCGGGATAGTCTTGGGCGGTCAGTTCCAGACCTTTGCTATGATGTTCCTCACGACTCTTCTGAAATAGGCCAAGGCACTGGATTTTAGTCCGCGTTTTGTCGTACAGCCATACACTCGCCCGTTCAACCCCGATATTGTTAGCACTGGCTTCTGTGATTTCTTTTACAGCAGCGGTTAAATCCCCCTGATTGAGAGCTGGACTTTTGGCTAATTTTGTCAAAACTAAATTATGGTTGCGTAACTTGCTTGCACTCTCTCGCAAGGTGGCTTCAACCTGTTGCAACTGAGCAGTGAGGGCTTCGAGTTGACGAGACTTTTGCTCGCTCAGCCAAGTCTGCTGAATCCCTTGACTCACCTGAGCCAGCATATCAATTACTAATTCGGATTTATCAAATTTCAGCTCTTCAACGCCGAGCCAAGGCAGGGGTTT
>NZ_DATNPA010000422.1:0-11653 GCF_036703385.1 Allocoleopsis sp.
GCGGCGGCATCCGATAAATCAATGATGGACAAGCGGCGGTGTCCTAAAGCGCACTTACCATTTTGCGATCGCCACAAACCCGCTCCATCTGGCCCTCGATGCGTCATGCGATCGCGCATCGCGATTAAGACTTCTGAACTACAGACCTCGCCAATAGGTTTATAAGCTCCTACAATTCCACACATTTATAGCAATCTTTCCTTACTTAGTGATTTTCTAGCTTCCTGGGTATCCAAATAGGCAATTATTTATTTTAGGGGAGATGGCTGGATTTCTTGTAGAGCTTTGTTAATTTCGTTGTATTATAAAGCTTTTTTTAATTTCAATAATAACGTGTAAAATTTCCATAATTTGCTACTTTTTATTCCTTGTAACTCTCCTTGGGTATTTTGCAGTTGTTCTTGAATCATTCCCAAGTGTTTTTGGGTATCTTGCAATTGTTCTTGAGTTATTTCTAATTGTTCTTGTTTAGCTTGTAAGTCTCTTTTTCTTTTTTGCAGTGTCTTTATAAAAGCGCTGTATTTTCTTTTTGTTAATTTATTGTTAGCTAATAAATCTTGTTCTACATCATTGACTGATATATCGGACGAGAATTCCGCCTCGACTACTTCGTCTAACTTATTGGTAAACTCTTGAGATGAATTAAGGATCTGACGTAGAGAGATTTGCTGAACTTCAGCAAAAATGGCTCCTTTGTTGTGGGGATTACAGGCTGTTAAAACTACCTGAAGCTGCTTTGATTCTGATGCTGACAGAAACTCCCTGCGAAAAGGATTAACCAAATCGAATGAAAGTGTTGACAGCCATTTATTCGAGGCTAAATCGAGTAATCCGGCTATTAGCCCTCCTTTTTGGCAGACTATTTTCCCCTCAAATACATAATCTCCTGGTTGCAAACAAAATTCTGAACCGACTAAAAGGTATTCATACTGGAGTTTTTGTTGAGTGTGTACAGTAGTACTGACCTGAGCCTGAGACGACTCAACCGGATGCCACAAATCTAGATTAAGAATGGGAACTACTTCTTCGTCACCAAGAAGAGTATCAGAAAGCTCCTCTATTTGTTGTGGTTCCCAGGATGAGTGCTGCAATACTTCTAACCACTGCTGCCCTATTTCACAAGTATTAATAAACATTACTGACTGACCATAGGGACTGCAATCAACACACTGTAGAATTTCGCCATTACTTCTGTGAAAAATCTGAATTTCGTTCTTGTCGCCTAATCCAGCAGCAAATATCTGTCCAGCAATTTGATCGACATCATGTAGCCACCGACTTTCTATTTGGAAGCGTCCCTTGCTCGAACCCGTACAAATGTCAAAAAACCAGGCAATTCCTGACGGGCTATCTGTTAGATAAATCTCACCTGTATCCCGGTTTAGTTTTCCTCCATGACACCCCCTAATACCAGAGACAATTTCCCGGTAATTTCTTTGCTTGTCAAAATAGCCGACTGCCCCTGGAATTAATAAGGTAACTAGCAAGCCATCGTCCATAGGATAGGCACAATTGACATGGGTCGGCTGTAAATCAGTAGGAATAAAGTGATGCCGCAAATCATCCTGTGGACTCAGCTGATAACCAAGCCCATATATATCTGGGATGCGAATTCGTTCGATCACTGCGCCAGAATCAAGATTAATTTTTAAGATAGCGTTAGCTGGGGCACTTGTAACCCAGGCAAAGCCTTCCTGATCAACATAAACTGTGTGTCCTCCAGCTAACCAAGGGTCAGTAATAGTTTTAATCAGTTGAAAGTCTGTGTCTAGTACTTCTAGCCGGTCAGAACCATAGACAAGGAGATGATCGCCGTGAAAAGTCGCAGACTGTATTTTGTAGCCAGGATTATATTGGCGGAGAAAATGTAACCGATAGTTATCAACTTCATCAATAAGCCATAAAGATAAGCATCCACTAAAAGGAACAGCACTATCAAGCTCAGACAAACTCTCAAATGGTGGTAACTGAGTAAACCTATCCGGAGAGAACCGTCTTTCGAGTTCATTTAGCGTGGCTCGCGCTTCCATGAAAGGGCGGCTTGAATGAGTCACACATAATACTTTTATAGATGACATTTCAGAAGTTAACTATTAATTTTTAACTATTGATTTTTAGATGTTACAAATGTTTCCTTCAGTGGCATACTATCTGTGACTTTAATACCATCAAGTAGCCAAGTTGAAGGATGTTGAAAGACTGCATCATTGCAGAGTGGATATTTGATGCTCTCTTTAATCACAATTTCGTAGGCACGACTATGCATATCGTAAAGTTGATCGTTTGCTGAGAAAAAGCGTTTGGGGCCATAGGATGTCAGATAACCTTCCTTAAAGACTGAAACAGTTACCGCATAGCTGCCACGACAGAGTAGAAGTGGGTCTGCTATCACTTCAATCACCCCTTCTTTAGACTCTTTAGCGGCTAGCTGAATTTGGTCTGTCCAAAATCTGTGGCTACGGACAACTCCGTCTTTTTGAAAAGCAATGAGCAGGGTTGGAAATTCGCAAAAACTGGGATCATTTAGGCGATACTTTAATCGTACCCGCATTGAAGAGCCAATATCAAATTGAAAGGTTTCTTCTCCTTCTGCATTTAGAAATTGTACATCCACTATCTCCATAGCCCGTTGACCATAACGCACAACTTCACCAGGTAAGCTAACTTGATCTAATTGGTCGCTATAAACCTCAATCGTAGTCCGCATATCTAACCAACTAGGACTAGCTACTACCGTAAACTTTCCGGAGAATTGCCGGATTCGATCGGGATGAAATAACACTAATTCTAGATATTGAGAGCTGTTATTATAGCAACCTATTTCAACTTGTAAATTACCCGCCTCTGCTGCTTCAATGACTTGACGATTATTAACAATAAAGGGTAGCCGATAGTAAATAGAACCATGAGGTGAAAATTCTCGTGCAGGTCGGTCATGCCAATTTAAAGGTTGGCTCCAGTTCCCTTCACCAGGTTCGGTAATAATCTGAATTCCTTGGGTGGCAGCTTCATCCACCGTCGATAAGACAGCCAGTTCAGTATTATCTGACAAAAAGCGAAGGTGAGAAATATGAATAGGGGCTTGGGGAGGCTGGCGATCGCAGCAGCGAATTTGACCATACATCAGCGCTTCTGTCTCCGTAGACGATTTTATATTCTCTTTGAGAACGGTCAAACGTCTTTGACGTAAGCGCTCCTCTTCTTGGTCGCGGATGGAGCGTTCATAAGCATGTACAACTGTCTTGCCGTTATCATCTAGCCGTACTTTTCCGCGATCGAGCCAAATAAATCGGTTACAGAGATTTAAGGCAGAATAAAGGTCATGAGTCACTAGAAGTAGAGTCGTCCCTTGACCCTCACATAATTCTCGAATTCGCTCATAACTTTTGTGGGTAAAATAGGCATCGCCGACACCCAAGACCTCATCGAGGACTAATAAATTGGGAGTAATAGCTGTAGACGTTGAAAACATCAACCGAGCGCCCATTCCTGTGGAATATGTTTTCACGGGTTGGTCGATGTATTCCTCTAATTCAGCAAAATCAATAATCTCTGCACACTTACGGTCAGCGTCTTTTCCTGTTACGCCCAGTTGCGCCAAGTAAGCGTAAACATTCTCACGACCCGTAAAATCTGGATGAAAACCCGTCCCAATTTGTAGCAGAGCATGTACCTTGCCTTTCACTTTAAGCTGACCTGATGTCGGCTCCGTAACATTAGTGATCAACTTGAGTAAGGTACTTTTCCCAGCGCCATTGCGCCCAATAATCGCCACCTTTTCGCCGCGCCGGATATCTAGATCGACGCGATCTAGGGCCGCATGTTCTGTGTAGGCTCCCCGTTTTTGGCCCAGCAACCCGAACATATCCAAGAACCGGTACTGCGGCTTGCTGTAGAGGCGATACACCTTCTTCAACTCCCTAGCCTGGATAATGATATCATTCATAATCTACTAACATACTTTTAACTCGTTTAAAAAACGCCTCACCCAGAGCCAAAAAACCTTATTCATAATGCATCCGCTGCTGGTAAGGAGGACTTATGAACGACAGATTTTCCAGCCTCTTGGTTTATAATTACCAACACTTCAGCGCATCGCTATACTATCGTATTTATAATTCTTCTTTATTATTTGCTCATAATCCGGATAAATTTTCTCTGAGTACAGCTCCGCAGAAGTTTTCAAGCGGTTGAACTCATTGCCGAGCCGACTTGTCAGCCTTGACTAACTGCTTAGTTATTTCCGCGAGGCTGCACTGAGTCACTTCAAACTTGTATTCGAGATTTTTGCCTCGATTATTTTCTTCAGAAAATATTGAATTTATGATCAAAATATTAAATTTATTACTGAATTAACTTAGAACCTCCATAGACCACTCACCATCGCCTACAAATATAGTGCCCGAACCCAATAAACCTCCACCGATAACTTCCATGTCCATAATTTTTGAAATTACGGCGTAAACACTAGGATTAATTGAGAAAAATATTGTTTGTTGCTGATCAAAATAATTTTCTTTAACGACCATAATGGTTACAGAATAGGTTCCAGTACCCAGCATAAGTCTGGGTATATGTAAGCGTATTATACCTGTTTTGTTATTTATAGTATTAAACAGTAAATCTCGTGTAATGAAGCGGCACACCTCTTGCACACCATCTTTGTGCAGAACAATGATTACTTGAGCTTTTTCATTAAACGTTGGCTTCACAATTTGGTATTCGATTAAAAAGCTCATTCCTTTGCCATGTGTCAAAAAATGAGTCTCTTTACCGCAATCATCAATAGTCTTTACATTCCGGACAACAATGTCACCAGAACCATATACCCCAGTAGTATTAATTTCTGGCAAAGGCTTTGAATACTTTTGTTCGCCTTGCTTTTCCTCATAGAACCACTGAACGCTATGTTTAGCCCATCGTCTCTGCGCGGGTGGCACAGCTCCTAAGTCGATTTCACGTCCTTTTATAAAAGCCCGTAGGACAAGGTCACAAGGCTCATGCGACCAATATTCCATCAATAAGTCGATTTGTGTTTTGTCGGCCTCGGTGAATAGTCCCGAAGTCACAAACACGCCTGCAACTTTGTGAAACGGAGAACCGTAATTAAGCATGGGGCGGGATTCACGCCCTTCCCAGAAAACAGTGTCACCCCAGGATGTAGCTTCCTGCTGTAAATGCGAGTTGTCTTCATTATCGAAGGCATTGATGCCGAGAGGCAGGCTGGCAATTGGCATACCTTGATTATAGAGAGATATTTCGCTGAAATAGACAGGACAGGGCAGTGGCTTGTTGTCCCGGCTGCGTATTTCCAGCAAGATAGAATCAAGTACATGACTTTGATGATTTGCTTTTAATTCTTGCAACTTTGCCTGTTTACGCAAACGCAAACGCTGTTCTTCTTGCGCTCGGATCGAGTCTTCATAAGCCTTGATTACAGTCGGAGCCTCGCCATCCATTAAGACGCGCCCTCGGTCAATCCAAATTACGCGATCGCAAATTTTTGAGGCTGAGTAGATATCATGGGTTACCAATAGCAGCGTAGTCCCTTCCCCTTCGCATAACTCCCGGATTCGCTCATAACTTTTCTGAGTAAAATAAGCATCCCCTACCCCTAGCACCTCATCGAGTACCAGCAAATTGGGAGTAATTGCCGTTGAAGTGGAAAACATCAACCGAGCACCCATACCCGTGGAGTAGGTTTTCACCGGCTGATCGATATATTCTTCCAATTCAGCAAAATCAATAATCTCAGCACACTTGCGGTCAGCCTCTCTACCCATGACCCCCAGTTGAGCCAAGTAAGCGTACACATTCTCCCGACCTGTAAAATCTGGGTGAAAACCCGTCCCAATTTGCAGTAGAGCGTGTACCTTGCCTCTTACCTTAATCTGACCTGAAGTGGGTTGGGTGACCTTGGTTACCAGCTTCAAAAACGTACTTTTCCCAGCGCCATTGCGCCCTATGACAGCCACCTTTTCACCGCGCCGGATATCCAGGTTGACCCCGTCTAGCGCTGCATGTTCGGTAAAAACCCCGTGTTTTTTACCCAGTAGTCCGAACATATCCAGAAATCGGTACTGAGGCTTACTGTAAAGACGGTAAACCTTCGTCAACTCCCTAGCTTGGATAATGACATTATTCATAATCCACTAGCATACTTTTGAATCGTTTAAAAAATGCGGCACCCAGCGCAAAAAATCCTATACAGATAATCAAATAAATTATCAGTGTATCTACGGCTGGCAACTCCCCTTTTAGTATACTATCTCGATACATCTCAAGCATGTAATAAATTGGGTTTAAATATATCATTAATTTTAAATTAGATGGAATCATATCGGGCGTAAAGCCGATAGGAGATATATACATTAAAAGCAGCAAAAACAGATTTATAAAATAAGAAATATCTGGCAATACCACTGCCAAGGCAGCCAGTATCCAAACAAGACCGACTAGGAACATGATCTGTAAGAGAAAAACCAAGGGTAGCCAAAGTAAATTAAACGTTAAGGAACCTTTAAATCCTACTAATAAAATTAAGATACCTGTACTTACTAACTGTGTCACCATGCCTACAGCAACTGCCCTTACGGGTATCAGCTCAATAGGCAGCATGACATTTTTGACTAAATGAATATTTTGTTTAATGCATAAAGACCCGCCAGAAATAGCATCCCAAAAGCCTAAGTAAGGAATTAAACCACTGAATATATATAGGACGTAATAGGACTGCGCATATCCCGGAAACCGAACTTTAAAAATTACGACGTATACGAATATATAGATGGAAAGTAATAAAGCCGGATGTAAAAAGACCCATGCTAATCCAAGTGCTGAGCCAGAATAGCGTTTGGCAAGTTCCACTCTGGTGGTAGCCCAGATAATTTTTCGGTAGCGCAGGATGGTGCGACTTGCATCTAATGTAGAACCAGCAATTGTAGTCAATATAGATCGCATAAAATTATTTCTGTTATCCCAGAGCCATTGACTGCCAAATACATGTTAATTGGGCTTCCCATTGGGGTTGTGTAAAACACGCTTCACCAGCCATTGCAAAAAACCAGGATTCTGCACCCTTGAGTTCCGTATTTAGGCTTAAGTCAATCGCTCGGCACGGTAACCGCACGCCATAAGAAGGAGAATACCAGGCATCGCTGATTGTTCCCTCTAGGGTTTCTGGAGTACGCAGGTGAAACTGTCGATTTCCAGCAGACAGCTGATAGATTCCCCTTTCCACTTGTGTCACTTCCACCCCAGGAGCGCCATGAAAATGCCAGACTAACTGATGCTTGCCTGTTCCGCTGAGTCTGTCGAGGATAAATAAGGCTCCTGATGCTTTTTCCAGTCGAAAACGACGTTCGTGAGTGACAGGATGGCTCAAGCGCTGATACCCGCTATGTTTGCCCCAGTATTCCCCATACTGCTCGGTAACTCGAAAGTCTAAGCTTTCTGCATAAGCTGTTTCAAACAGGCGAAATATCCATTCTGGGCGCATCTCATTTTGTTCTTCCTGATCAATACACAAAGTATTGTGATAGCCAGTACTCCGAAAGAGGTTTCTGGTAGCGAAGTCTGAAGTATAAACGTAACTGCCGGGGTCAACCAAGAGTGGGATGCCATCAGCATGATATTCAAAACTCAGCTGATCGTTGTGCTTGTGGTTGCCAAACCCTTTGGTGCCCACCACTCCGTTACTCACCAACAAATAATGTCCGCCCTCCCGCATCACAGCCAATCCTGCTTGTGGAAACAGCTTGAATAATGGGGGTAGAGGCTGATCTTTTGGAGAAAGTTGTCCAATCTCGAAGCCCCACCAAGCGGCTTCCCAACAGCCAGTCACTCCAGCTTGTTGCAGCCAAGCGGGTTCATTCAGCAAGAAGGCAGCCGGAGCCAAAAGATGGCGTGCATCTTGAGGTTGCCAGGTTCCGTAGTCGGTGAAAATATGCAATCGTCCATCATCAGCATCTCCAACTTGGGGCATCAAGCCATCGGGACGCATCACCCCCACGAGGAAGTTAACCATTTTGTAGAGGCGATCGCAATAAGCCTCGGATAGAGGTTCACCCCGAAACCTAGCAAGGCGGGCAGCACCTAGAAACAATTCTGTTACCAGACGGTGATAGGGGACAGATGACTCATAATCTGCCCCATCATCAAGTACCTGCACCTGGATTTCTTGTTCGAGAGAGTCCCGGCAGAACTGATTCCAAATACTCCCCTGAGGCAAGTCCCGAAAAACACTAGCTAGGTAGTACAGTCCAACAACATTACTCAAGAAGTGATTGCTGGTCACCTCGTAGTTATTTTCCAGATTCCCGTAGATAAATACCCCATGTTCAAATAGAGCTTCATAGCCTTGCTGCCAAAACTCGGTTGACAATCCTTGGTACTGACCGATTAAGGAAAAAGCAAGTGCCCAGTTCAAGGCTCGAAGCGCAACATCCATCGTACAAGTCCAGTGGATGCCAATGCCTACTGGATTGGCTTCCCTGAAGTCATACAACTGATGGGCAATTTCCCAGGCATAGCGGTCATCGTTGGTTAGCCGATAAGCTTGCCCCAAAGTTACCCAATGCTGGCACCGCGCTAGTTCCCAGGGAAGCTTAATGTCTGCCTCCTGACTGGGGCGCATCTGGAATAAATTCCATTCTTTATGAGGAATTCCCTGAGGAAAGCGGAGTTTAGACACCGGGTCTAAGTACCAATCAATGGGACGATAACCCTGAGAACTAATCGCACGCTCTGGATCGATGGGTGTATATTTGCCGCTGCCAAGTAAGTCGAACTGATGGGCAAGGATGTGATTGGCTGCGGTAATGGTAGTAGAGATGCGATCGCTGTGCCCCGATCGCAGATGCTCTATCGTTTCTGCCGACAACTCCACATACAAGCGCCCTAACCCTTGCAGACTCTCATACCAGCGATCAAAAGAGAGACCCACGCTGGCTAAATCGGAAGTCAAATCTGGCAAAGATAGCTCTTTCGCTTGTTTTTGCTGGGGTGCGCGTTTGGCTAAACGCCTTAACCAATTAGGTAGCCGGACAACCATTTACGCCTTCTCCGGTTTATTCGCTTTGATCACCAGGTTCCAGCCTACCAGTTTGCCAGCCAAGTCCAACGGGAACCAGCGTAGCGGAATTGGTAATTCGGGTGCTGTAATTTGTCGTTGCACAATCTCGATATTGACAAATTCTCTGAACATATTTTTCAGTCTTTTTTTGGTATAGACCTTAACCAGAGGTTTAGCATTATTTTCAGAAATCTCAACGTGACGCGACATGATTTCACCCATTGAGACATCCAGTAGCTCACCTTTCATAAGTCCAAGGCTACCAACCAGACTCCGCCAGTAGTGTAATGAGTTCTCAGCATAGACCATAATAATGACTTTTCCACCAGGTTTAAGTACGCGGTAAATTTCCTTCACCAGTTGGATTGTATTGGGGGTATGGTGAATCACCCCATTGCTGTAAACAACATCAAAACTGTTGTTATCAAACGGTAAATCTTCCGCATCCTGGTGAATAAAGTTACCTGTCAAACCCCGCAATCTAAAGTTTTCTTTAGCCAGTTCCAAGTGTCCAGCTGAAAGGTCAACATCAGTAACATCAGCACCGTTTAGAGCAAATTGGCACAGATCGGTACCGATTCCAGCGCCAATCTCTAGAAGTTTTTTGCCCCTATGTTTGGCAAATTCCATCGTCTCTGCCATCCAGGGCGCGTATTCACCATAGCGGTATGCTTCTACTTCCAAGAACCAATCTAGGGTATGACGCTGTGCCTGTTTGACGTATTGTGAACCACAAGGATTATTGTTCCACTGGGATTGCGTTTCATTTTTATAGGCATCGCCCGTATCGAGCTTTTGTAAATCGAGTTGCTCGATATTGTTGTTTGGGGAATCAACAGTCAACCCCTGTGATGCGATTTCTCCTCTGAGAAATCGCCAAAGTTTGGCGACGTGATGGTTCCAGGCATAATGCTCAACGACCGCTTGACGTGCATTCTGACCCAGAATTTGGCACAATTCAGGTCGTTTGGCTAATTCTACAACAGCACTGACAAATTCTTCGATATCGCCAGGGGTACACAGCACAGCACGTTGGTTGCTCACCGTTAGATCTGGGTCGCCCAGGTTTCCAACACGCAAAGCGGGGGAAAGAACCTGACCAAGTTGTTCTAAGTCACTCGCTACAATACCGCCCCCTAGAGCCATATACTCAAAGAGCTTGGTTGGAGAACCGAAGAAGCGGCGATCGACCATATGGCTGTTGTGAGGGGCAACGTAAATATCACAAGCCCCTAGGAGACGAGCACCTTCTTTCTGGGGAACGCGACCAACACTTAATACTTGTTGAGAAAGTTGATGCTTGGCAATCTGTTCGTCCACTAAATGCTTGTAGTTGCCATCACCAATGAGGAGAAAGCGACATTCGGGAAGCTGGTGACAAATTTTAGGAATCGCCGCCGCTAGTACATCAATTCCGTGCCAACCGCCGAAGGTGCCGATAAATCCAATAACCCGATGGGAGTCGTCGAAGCCTAATTCCTGGCGCAGGGAGCTTTTTTTGTCAGCAGGTAAAGGAGCATAAGCCTGGATATCAGCACCATTGGGGTTAATTAAAATTTTGGATGGATCGACCCCGCGTGTGACCAAATCCTCTTTAACCGCTTCTGATACAACAGAAATCAAAGTAGCTTGTCGAAACGCTGCTTCTTCTGCTTTGAGATAAATATCCTCATATTGATACCCATTACCATCAAAACTCCGCTTCATGGAGATTTCTGAACCGTTGTACTCAACGATGTAGGGTATTTTCAGCTTTTGACTCAAGAGGACGCCTGCATAATTGCCCAAGCACAACCTCTCGTAGATATAAAGCGGACGCAAGCTCTCGATCGCGGGTCTTAAAAGTTGGTAATAGTGCTTGGTACTCTGTAAAATCGTTTCTTCACTGCCATCCTCTCCAGCCGGATCGAGAACCACTTGAGGGATACCAAAATCATCTAGCAACGAATAGCAGTAGGGCATGAAGCACACCAGCTTCTCGGTAACTTGGGCGAGTTCCTTCGCTACATGGCAGGTATGACCATAGCTGCCGCCTGAATCGATCCGTACCCAGAAGTCTGTGCGTAAATAAACACCACACCCTTTGAGCGGATATTCAGTATCTGGTTGGCAATCGAGGTGAGTTAGAGGAATAGGTTCAGCGCTTCTGAGCGCCTCTTCCAATTCAGCGACGATGTTTGCTACACTCGCTGTTTTTCCATCAGCTTGGCGACCCAAGTACGTGTAAGATTGCCCACGATAGATGCTGCGTGCAAGTCGATAATGTTCGCGCAATGCCGATTTGTCAACAGCTTGCAGAGGGCGCAGAGCCTTGTAACCTTGAATAACAAATAAATGCCGCCAATGACTCAGTAGCCGTTCTTCATCGACACGTTCGATCGCGTCTTCTTTGGGCCAGTACAACCACACCCGCCGATTGAGCTTTAACGCCTTTTGGGCTAACCTCAGATGTGTCCATCCCAACCAGCCCCGCTGTAGGCCAATCACAACGCCTTCAATGTTCTGGCGATGTTCCAACTCCTGAAATGGGTCGGTAATCGCTTGCAGGGAGGGCAAGTTTAATTGTATTTTGTGGCGTTC
>NZ_DATNPA010000423.1:0-7690 GCF_036703385.1 Allocoleopsis sp.
CGAATAAACCCTTGTAATCGGTTTGAATTCATTGCTCAAGCCCTGCATAAGTAATTTTTTCTAGTTGTAAAAGTCAACGTACTGGCTAATTGTGAAAATCATGTGATTGACTTAAGTTGAACTGGCAGAGCTTTCGTTAAACAAACATATCGTTAAATTAGGTAAAAATAGACCGCTGCTATCTGTAGGTCTATTGACTCAATTTCCATAGAAGTTTGTGACACCAGATTATTAGCAGGTGTTCACCGCCTAACACCTCTCAAAGGAAAGACGAAATGTTAGGTAAGGGCTGCGTTACCCTAGTAGTGTTGACCCTAGTAGTGTTGGCACAACATAGAATATTGAGTTTAAGAGGGAATCATTATCGCTTCTAAACAACTGATTAACCATCAAATCAAGTCAGCTCAGGTTCTTTTGATTGACCATGAGAACAACAATCGTGGCTTGACTGATACCCGTGAGGCTCTACAACTAGCTGAAAATGCAGGACTCGACCTTGTAGTAGTCTCCCCCGGTGAAGATGCTCCAGTGGCGAAGATTTTAAACTACGGCAAGCATCAGTACCAACAGAAAAAACGTCAGCGTCAAGGTTCTCAACCCACAGTCAAGGAAGTTCAACTCCGTCCCAACGTTGGGGAGTCGGATTACAGCTTACGTATCAATAGAGCTGTAGAGTGGTTGAGTAAGGGCAATTCGGTGAAGTTTCAGATTCGTTTACGGGGTCGGGAACATCAACATCGCGAGCGCGCTACGGAACTGCTAGAGCGTGTTGTAGCTGACCTAGGCCAAGCTGGCAAAGTCCAGTCCTTTGATAAGCGATCGCTGATTGTTCAAGTCGTTCCAGCTTAGATTAGCTTTCCGGAGATCTGACCTCTCCCTGATGCCAGAAGAGGAGCTAGAGCTGAAAGAACAGTTCGGCTCCTTCTGGCTTCGTAGGGATGGGGGTTAGGTCTATAAGCTACTGCATTACTGCATCAATTACTGCATTACTGCATTAATTACTGTATCGCTGTATTTTGAATGGCCTCTGCAATGTCTTGAGCCGTCGCACCAGCAGAGAGTAAGGTGCGAACCAAGAGATCGAGCGAAACAGAGGGGTCACCCGCTTCCATTTTGGCAACCCTCGATTGACTAGACTTAATCCGCTTGGCAAGGGCTTGCTGAGTAAGCTGTTGGCTCTCGCGTTGCTGCTTTAGGCGCTTGCTAAGTGCGAGTTTCAATTCTATAAACACGGTTTCTTCTGGCGAAAGTCCGAGGAAGTGTGAGGCATCTCCAACAGTCCAGCCAGACGCTTCCAGGCGTTGACGCTTAGCTGAGTCCATAATGAAACCTGCACCATTGAACATCAAATTTCGTCATACCGCTTCAATTGACCAAAAATATAACCGTATTCTCACTGATATACCAAATCACAAAAAAATTTCTTCAGTAATCTCGCCAATGCGGAAAACCTACAGGAATGAGAAAACTAGATAAGTCACACAAAATTACTCACTCAGGAAGCCCAGGAGATGAATAAAGATACATTGGAAAACCAATCTAGAAATCAATGTAATCCCTTCATTCCTACGAAGAGAGATATAGCACGAACTGAGGAACTCTCCTCTAAAAATGCTGTTTTAACAGGAATTTTAAGCTTTATTTTTCTCCCAGCCGGACTTATTTACTTAAATAGAGGAATCAATAGTCTTAAGATTTTAGGCTATGTTTTTGTTGTTAGCTTCACGTTTAGCTTAGTAACGGAAGCAGAAGGAAATTCAAAAAACTTTAGCAATTTGCTGGGTCTGATAGGAACTGGAGCTATAACAGCCGAACAAGTAATGGCAGTTAATAAAGCTCAACAGCGGCTACAAAAAAAATCTTCATCGGTTTTAGCTTATAGTTTCGAGAAAAACGAAAAAAAATTCAGTGATTCTGAAACTAAACAAGAAGCTATAAACCAACTGAAGCAACTCAAGGAAAAATATGAGGCCAACGAAATTTCCGAAGAAGAATTCAAGCTGAAAAAACAAATAGTTCTGAGTTCACTGTAATTTCCAAAAGTTTGGATTTTGTTAATTCTAAAAGAGCCAATAGCAATGAATAAATTTCTCAGCAATCTAAGTCGGACAATTAATGAAGGAATGTCTGAAGTATCAACTCAAACTTCAGCCGAAGCCCAAAGAAATGAAGAACTCTCAAAATTGGAAATCAAAATTAAGGAAATCGATCTCAAACTTGATAAAACTTATACCCTAATAGGGCAAGCAGTTGCTGATACTCTTCGCAAAACTGAGCCTGTAACTCAGGAGTTTATCGTGCCTTTATTTATTCCGATTAAGGAACTAGATTGGGAACGAGAGCAGCTTCTAGAAGCCATAAAACAAATCAAAGCTAAGCAAGCCGAACAACTGAAGGCACAAGAGCTAATCAGAACGAAAAAAGAAGTTCAAGCCGAACTGCAAAAACTCCAAGAACTCAAAGATATGGGAGTAATTGATGCAGAAGAATTTGAAGTAACAGAGGCTAAGTTGAACAAGCGAATCCATAACTTTGAAAAGCTATACAACTTAAAAATTGCCTTTGATCGAAATTTAATTAGCCGGGATGAATACATGAGCAGAAAAGCAATGCTTGAATAAGAATAAAGTGTCTGAAACGTCATAAAAGTCACATAAAATTTCTGAGTGTTCAATATTTACCGTATGAGCCGCCTTGAGTAGGCGGTTTTTTATTGGTTGCCGTTGTGTTAAAAACAAGCAACTATATGATCGCACCCACCACCCCTCACCTTCACCTACTTCTCCTCAGACTTCTTCTCAGGCTCAGGCTCAGGCAGCGTCCTGATGAACTCTCGCAGAATATCAGTCATAGTTCTGCCTGTGCGCTCACTTAGCGCCTGTATGCGCCTGTACTCCACATCAGGCAGCTTGAAGGTTATTCTCTTCTGCTCAGTTGCCATAGTCGTCCGTCTAGTGTACAGTCAATGTGTAATGACTGTGTAATTGATGTACAGCTTATGGAGCAGACTCAGAGCAAGTGAACAGCTCCCAACTCGGCATGACTACTGTGGATACCCCACCCAAAAAAAGGACTTAAAGAGAGTACCCATAAGAACACGCCGCCCATCCAGTCCGGGTCACCAGTCCACCCAATGCACAACCATGCATTAAGGCAAACACGACCCCCAAACAAGGAATCAAACAACACCTGGGAAAGCTTTCACAAGCCTTTTCCCCAGGACAGACCCCCTATCCGGCTAGAACCCATTCTAAGCCCAAGCCCGTAGACGCTTCTCATCCAAGCGTCCATCCCGCATTGCACACATCCCAAACAACCAAAAAACACTATCCCTGGCGATTAGAAAGATCGTGTACAAAGACGCTCACGGACATCAGTTAGATGCGCTCCTTCCTAACGGCACAGTCTACCGTTACAACAGCATTTTCTACAGGGCCTCAAGCGCTGAAGCAAAAGGCAGACAATGGATTCGGGAATTAAAACACAAAAAATAAACTCTCCATATTTCCTCAAATTAATGCATTACTGCATTACTGCATTACTGACTGCATTCGTGACAAAAAGCATGAGTCACTCCCCTTGAATAAGTGTTACTTAATCTCACAAAAACATTAAAATAATCTGCTATGCTGTTATAACAACAACAGCTAGACATAACGCATCTGGGAACTGAAATGATGACAAACATCCAGAAGCAACAAACGCTGGAAAGGGATGACTATCTCAGGTTTCGATTGCCTGAAGCACTAAAAGAGCGATTTAAACTGTATTGCTACCTCAAAGGCATAACCATGTCCGATACCGTTAGGGAGATGATAGAAGAAGTTCTCAGAAACGAGAACTTAGAAGAATTGCTACAGGAAAAACTTTTACAGGAAAAGCTCCGAGACACTCCTAAAGAGGAAGAAGACGAGTAAGTTAATACTCCCCCTAGCTCAACACTGAGGAATTACAGGTAAACAGGGACTCTCAAACAGCCATCCAACCTAGGCTCAAACTGTGTTCAAGCACGAACACTGTTCTCATTAGCCTCAATTCTCCGCTGATAGAGTGCATCTTACCAGCCTCAGCAGTGTGCGAATAAGAAAATTCCTCTATCCTATCTAGGTTTGTCTGGTTGGCCTAGTATCAAAAGCCACTTCGGTAACCCTTCCGAACCAGACCGACCTGATGAGAAGTCTTTAGTCCCAGGACTGCCCATGCAGCGAAAAAAACCACCCACTTAACCCCCTAACAGGAGGCTCTCGCGATGAAAACCAAAAAGTAGAAATTGGCCCAATAGTTAAAGGCCGACGCTGCCCCAAGTTCTTGCCTAACCAAAGCAGCCCCAGCCTTGTAAATGAAAGCACCCACGCAGCTAAGAACTGGACGTGGATACATCTAAAGATATGAAACTTTCTGTAATTCATTCTACCTCAAGATTTGGCAGAATTACTAGCCCCACTTTGACCTATGAAGCTCAAGAAAAGTTCCACATACAGAGAGGTAGATCTCCGAGAAAAGATCTACCCAAAACCAAAAATGTAATGTACACGATATTACCAATGTACACGATAAATCAGTTCTTTGACCACAAGTCTGACATCTCACGCCGACCGTTAGAGCAGACCAGTAACCTACACACGGTTAGCTACGGAGGTTAATGAGATGGTACACACTTCAATCGATCAAAACGCCTCCTCAGAACGCCAAGAAATTATTGACTGGCTGATCTCTCATAACTACCCAGCCCTACCTGTCGCACCCGCTCAATCAGCACGGAAATATTATAAGGTTGCTCCAGGATACCCGAAACAGGGCGTGTGGTCACACTGTCCACTTACAGCCGACCTTCAGCCAATACCCCTCTTCATCGGCAAAAATCCATCCTACTTAGATGACACTGGCAAACCTCATTTAATTAACCATCGGAAATATCAGAGGCGACTGCCAAACCAACAAGAGCTAGAAGTCTGGTTTACTAATCCTGACAACGGAGTTGGGACGCTGGGCGGTTGGAACAATACCGTCTGGCTCGATTTTGACGTTAAACAGTTCCCATCTCAACAAGAATGCGATGCCGCCGTCTCAAAGATTATAGAGCGTCCTGAACTCTCAAAAACATTCATTGAGCGATCGCACTCGGGTGGCTGGCGAATTGGCGTCAGAGTCAAACAGAAACCCAACTTTACTAACTTTTCCGTACAGAACCCCAACCAGAGCATCTCTACTGTCGGCTCTCATGTTGGCGAAGCACTTTTTGAAGGACGCTTTACAGTGTTAGCTCCCACAATTGGCCCTAGCGGTAATCTCTATCAATCTATTCAACGCGCTATCCCAGTTGAAGTCGAATCCTTAGAGTCCATCGGCATCTACTCGACAAAAAGAAAGCGTGGAAGTGGTAAAAAACGGGAGACAGGGGGAGATTCTCTAGTCTCATCCGGGAACAAGCAGCAAGCCTTCCCCCAGTCCCCTACTCCCGGCTGCATCCCACTGGAATTTTTAGGCAACGACACCAGTCGCGACATTCTACAGGGCAACTGTCCAACGGGAGATCGGTCTGAAGCTCTGACAACAGCCACCAAGGAATGGTACGGCTGGCAGAACTGGGCTTATAACAACAGCATCCCGATTAGTGGCGATGCTACGACACTAGCCCATTATGCCGGCACTCAGCTGGGACTAGACTCCGACCGAATTGATCGCATCCTCAAAACAATAGATGAGCCTACCTCTTACCAGCCTGCGGCGCTCTACCGAGGAGGTGAGGAAAGTTGCTGGAAGAAAATCTACAGGCTGGATAAAACGACATTTGAAGCCAAATGTCCGACGCACATCAAAGCCGCCCTTACAAAAACGTTTGCGGCTATTGCACAAAACTCCACAAACCACAGGGACTGCTCTATGGAACAAAACAATGGCAATAGTGGCGGGTCCGGTGGTGGACGCCGTGGCGGTCTAGCTAGTGTACCAAGCGGAGACGACGCTGACGGTAACAACCGCTCCCGCGCCTCAGTGGTAGCTCAATACAAGAACGAACGCTTCGATATGGCGGCGCTAAGAAGCCAAATCAAGAACATTCTGATTCAAGACTTACCCCCATCAGAACTACAGACTGCCAAAATCCGTATCAGAAAAAATTTCCCTGGGGTATCAGAACGGGAAATTTCCCAACTATTTGAAACCCTAGAGCAGGAGTTGGAGCTATCTGAGTCAAGAAGCGAGCGCCGCTGTGAGGTAGACAACCTGCTCAAACTGGGAGACCAATCCCTCAACCTAAACGAATTTCTCCCCACTGACTTAGCTCAACCCCTCACGCAACTGGCACATTCTCTCAATATTCGTCCTGAGGTGTGTCTCACCACACTCTTGGTCGCCTCTAGTAGTCTCCACAAAACCCAGACCGAGTTAGTTATTCACAGAGGTCAAGGCTTCAGCGTCCCACCCACTATTTTTGCCGGGTTAGTGTCTGAGTCCGGACAGAAAAAATCGCCAATCCTTAAAGCGGTCATCAAAAAACCGCTCTCCGTTCTCCAGCGAGAAAAACGAGAAGCCTACCAACGAGCCTTGGCTCAGTACGAAAAAGAAATTATAGTCTGGGACAAATGCAAATCCGAGGAGCGCTCTTCTAAATACCCTGAAGGTAAACCTAAATTACCTCAGCAGCGGCTTTATTACTTCACCAATGCTACTGGAGAGGGACTCCTCTATCAGTTCCAAGCTCATCCAGATAAAGCACTTCTAGCTTTAGTCGATGAACTAGCAGGACTGTTCGCCTCTCAAAACAAATATACCGGGGGTCGTGGCAGCGATCGCCAAGACATTCTCTCCGCCTTCGACGGTACTGGGGCAACTGTCTTACGTGCAGCTGGCACCAAAGCCGACCTCGATGGACTCTTACTCTCCATCTGCGGCACCATCCAGCCAGAAATTCTCAAGCGACTGATGAGAGATTGTTCAGACCCCGATGGTCAGTGGGCGCGGTTCCTATTTGTCAATCAACCTCTGGCAGCTGCCACATTGGCGGATGATAACAGCAGCAGTGTAAGCCTAAGTGAACTCTTACTAAATTACTACCGCGCCATTGACCAACTCCCAGCGAGAGAATACAGACTCTCAAGGGAAGCATTCAAGCGTTATCAGCCCATCTATAACCAGCTAGAGCGGCTTCGCGTTTCTCATCCCAATCCAGGCATGAGAGCTGTTTATTCCAAGATGGAAGGTTATATCGGACGCATCGCCCTCAATCTCCACGTTTTACATGAACTCAAAAGTGGTAAGACTCTCCCAACGGAAGAAATCCCACTGTCCATTATGGAAATGGCGATCGCACTCGCTAAATTCTACATTGGTCAAGTCAAGCTCATCCATGCCAACTGCGCAGCAGACCTAGGAGATATGGCACCACACTTAGTCAAGATTGTGGAGTTATCCAAACGGATGGACGCCACAACCGGTAATAGCTGGATTAAAGCCAAAGTAGTCCAGACCGGCTACGATAGCCGCCACCGTCCGCGCCCTGATGCAGTTCGCTCTTGGTTCAGGGAGTTAGAGGCACTGGGTATTGGTTCAACGCGAGGGGCTGGAATTCGGCTGGAATATTCCTGGAAGTTACCCGATCTCCCAATGGATGACTCTGAGCCACCTCCCCAAGAAAAAGAGGAGAAAGTGGATAAAAGTGGAGAAAAGTGGATAACCTCTCCACCTACTG
>NZ_DATNPA010000424.1:0-31095 GCF_036703385.1 Allocoleopsis sp.
ACAAATCTACTTCTGCTTCCTTCCAGCCAAGTTTTGACATCTCAGACAAGCGCAGTTTATCGTTCCATAGCTGAATATAGGAATTGTCTGTCGAACCGGAATTGAACTCAGCATGGGTTGCCAGGTGAACAATTTGATAGCGATTTCCCCGGCGCGGCTCGACTAAGTTAAATCGATTAAAATCTTCATTTAAAAACACTTTGCCCTGCCACATCTGCTTCACTACCGACAACTCGGTTGACACGGCAGGTAAAGGTGCTTGGGTTTCAAAGCTACTTGCACCCATTGCCAAAACGTTAGCCTTCTCCAGCGTCTTGTATTTAGCATCGAGCAAGCCGAAGCTGGGAATCATGCCCAAACTGTATTTTTCCACCAAAAACTGTTTACCATCATGCATTGCGGCGATAGGTAACGTTCTCATGCCATTTTCCATAGAAAACAGCAGCGTATTGATAGACGCCTCTTGTAGTTGAGGTTCTATAGGTGCAATCAACCATTGATAGAGTTGCTGTGCTGATTTTAAATAGCTCCGGTTGCCGCGACGGTAGGACGTAGTAATTTGACCACGAAAGTCTTGAATGGTTTGCAGTAATTGGCTGCGTTCCACACCGGAAACCGTCACACTTTTCGCTTTTCCTCCTGGCAAAATTACCACCAGTTTCACTGCATCAGAACGTTCCCCTGTCTGTGATTCTTTTGGGTTTTCTTCAGGCAGGTTGACATAAATAACTGCTGAACGGTTGCCAGTTTTCTGCTCAATGTCAACTAGCGTATTTTGAATGCTTTCTGCGCTGACTGGTTTGCTGGATAAATTGTTGCCAAAGTATTGTAAAAATTCCGAGTTTTGTCTCTCTTCCAGCTGGGTTACCGTCTTGTCATCCGCTAAGGTTGAGCTAGAACGAACGTTGGCAGCATTGATGCTTGGTCTGGGGAGACGAATTGAACCAGGATTGGGGTGGGGTGAGTCAGTACGAATGTCTCCTTGGCGACTGGTTAGCTTGATATCGCCATTGCCTGGAAGACCTGTGGAGAGAGGATTACCCGCTTTAATATCAAGGCTACTGAGGCCACCCGTTTGAGCCGCATTGGCTATATCTGGGGTAGTGACATTGCCTTGAATACTAGTAATATCAATATTGCTACTATTGCCGCCTGCGACGCTAATATTTTGCGTATCAACTCCGTTACCATTGACTTTAGTTGCCGCACCCGCCTCGCCTGTACCTGTGAGTAATTTCGGTAAGTCTAACGCTGATAGTCCTGCTGCTGTTGGTAAGCTACGATCCATACTCCCTGGAGTTGTGGCAATCTCCAAACTCAACGGACTTCCCGGTTGAGAGAGGCTTACCCTATTTTGTCCAGGAACTGTAGCAATGGTTATATCCCCTCCTGGTGCAGTAATTGTGCCCGTGTTAATGACTTTGCCACCCAGCACAGTAACACTGTGTCCCTCACCAAAAGACACTTTTCCCGCATTAATCAGGCTTCCCGGCTGAGCCATAGGAAAGGCCAACGGGTTGGGAGAACCTACCAAGACTTGATCATTATTGGTGCCAACTGCATTAAACCCCCTCCCACCAAAAGCCATGCCATTGGCTGTATTTCCAGTAAAACCAGCGGGTATGTTCAAACTGGTACCTTGACCGAACCTGAACCCACCTGAATTCATCAGAAAGAGATTGGAATTTTCTCCCCTTAACTGAATTAAATCATTAATAACTGATGGATTGCCGCCAATAAATTGCCCCAGACTATTGGAGATTTGAGGAGTAGAGTGGACGAGATTAGCGCGATCGCCCGAAAGCATTTCACGTTGAATCTTGAGCATTCGACTACCATCCAGACCCGTCATTCTTGTGCCTGTGCTGTCGAGAGCAGGAGGAATTTGTGCTTGGAGTGGTATGGCGTTAATGAGTCCCGAAACTAACAGCAGAAACGGAGCACAGAGGAAAGTGGTGAAAAGCTTAATTTTAAGCATTTTCTCAAGAACTATACAACCAAACTCAATTCCAATCTTTCATAAGGAATTGGAATCAGCCATAACTTCTGTGCCACTTCATCAATAATTTACAAGCCGTTTTTGAGGAACCCGTATGAAGAATGGAGCATAATGGCGGTAATGAGAGGTAAGGCTTGCACTTTTAGATTTTGCATTAAAAAAATTTTTGGGTTCATACCCCGTCCCTTGTCGGCTTAAGCCATCTAAAATACTGGCTGTGCTGCGTTCGCGACGCTAACACCAATCTCAAATCCTTAAGTCCTGTCTCTGACCGGAGTTGATACGAGGAGGCTCTCTTCAATCCAAAATCGTTTGACTAGAGTACCGCTGCCTCTGGTGCTGTAGGCGATCGCTCCTTCAAGGCGGTAGACTCCAGCGCCATCGAGTTTGGAGCGTTACACTTTGAGCCTATCGCCGCTAGCCCAACCGACCCCTACTACTGCGTTATCCTTGCTCTGTGGAAAGTGAGGGGGTAAGGGGGCGAGAAAGAAAAAGACTTTCATCCAATTGTTCGTGTGGGAAGTACAGGGAGAGTTTTTTACCAGCCGAGAAGGGCTGATACTCCCTCTATAGGCCAACAACTATCCAAAAAACTTTACTTACCCCCACATTCTTCAAGAAGAATATAGAATCTGTGCTTATAATCAGTAAAGTATTTTTAGATCATCTAACAGTTCTTATTGAACTTTAACAAACACACACCGTTCACACTTCCTTAGTGATGCCCCGGATACTGGTCATCGACGACGACCCCGCAATTTCAGAATTAGTCTCCATCAATCTGGAGATGGCTGGCTATGAAGTCAATCAAGCAGGTGATGGTATTAAGGGTCAGGCACTGGCTCTCCAACTCCAGCCAGACTTGATTATGCTTGACTTGATGCTGCCCAAAGTCGATGGCTTCACTGTCTGCCAACGACTTCGCCGGGATGAGCGAACTGCCGATATCCCTGTGTTGATGCTGACTGCCCTAGGTCAAACTCAAGACAAGGTAGACGGCTTTAATGCTGGTGCCGACGATTACCTAACCAAACCCTTTGAACTCGAAGAAATGCTGGCGCGGGTACGAGCTTTGCTACGACGCACAGACCGTATCCCTCAGGCAGCCAAGCACGCAGAAATCTTGAACTATGGACCTTTGACCCTCGTACCCGAAAGGTTTGAGGCGATTTGGTTTGAGGAGACGGTTAAACTCACACATCTGGAGTTTGAACTGTTGCACTGCTTACTCCAGCGTCATGGTCAAACTGTTTCTCCTAGCGAAATCCTTAAGGAAGTCTGGGGCTACGACCCAGATGATGACATCGAAACCATTCGGGTGCATATCCGCCATCTAAGAACAAAACTAGAACCTGATCCACGCCATCCGCGATATATCAAGACAGTTTATGGCGCAGGTTATTGCTTAGAGTTACCCACCACTGAACAGTCTACGGCAGAGGCTGATTCAGTGGCTAATTAACATTATCACTTTTAGGTAGTTGAGCAAATGGCAAGGTCATTCCTCTAAAAAGGAATGACCTATTTTTTCGTTGAGGAATTCGCTTCTAAGCGGTCGCGCTTTTAAGTTGCATGAGCAGGACGGACAACGGACCCATTCCACAGGAGTTTTAGAAATTTGGTTAGGCAAAACTGAATGCCTATCAGTTTATACCTAGCACTTCCCGATTCCCAAGCCCTATATTCCCAAATTATTCCCGATCTCTTCCTCATTTTTTTTACTTGTAGCCTGTAAACTCAGAATGGAACCAGGAGCTGCTTAAAGGAGGAGCGCTCACTCATCAATAGATTTCAACAACCAGTTGATTGAATATTGACACTGCCTCATGGCAGCGAAGCATCCAAACAATCTTCATCAGGGTGTAACTCAACTTTAGTCAAGGATGCTCATCAGACTTCTAGCCAGAGACTGTTTATACCAATTTCCTAAAATAGCGCTACACATCGACCCCCCACCCCCCCTTAATAAGGGGGGAACCAGAGCAGCATCTGTAGCAAACATTTATGAAATTGGTATTACTAAAGGTCGCCTTAGCGTTGGTAGAAAATATAAAAATTTTCAAGAGAGCCTGCGATGACCATATTGCTGCTACCTCTTGATTCAAATAAGTTTTTCCTGACACCTGATCCCTGACAATGGACACCTAAGGAGCACGAAATGGATACGACATTTATTAATCTAACCTTATTAAAGGTAAATGGAGAAATCGAAAACTTTTTAGGGAAGATTTATCCTGTTGCTACTTATCAGAAAATCTTGAGAAATCCGCAATTACGGCAAAAGCTATTAGCTTATATCTTAAGCAGGATTCCCAATCGCTATGCAGCGCTCCACTCTGCAAAAGTAATTTCTATCTCCCCTGAACCTCTATCCTTTTCAACGGGTGAAAAGCTTGAGATCAAACAACTCGTTCAACAAGGTGTTGTTTACCTCATCTTATCAGAAATTAATAGGAATGCTTCCTTTAATCAACCGAATGCCGTTTGATATCGATTCAAACTGCCAATTTTTCTAAATGATTTTTTCAAAGTTTGAATTCCCAAAAGGGACAAAGCATTCATCCTCAAACATTCAGTTAGAATTTTCTGCCTTTGGATGAATGCCTAATCCCTCTGGAATCATTAGAAATGATGGCTGAGTTCTAGGGCGCTAGCGCATTTCCCCGCAGCAGGCTACCAATTGTCTTGGCAGTAATTTTCATCTGCACGAGAGGATTGGCGGGTACAACGGTTTTGTAGAGATAGCTGTCAAAGGTTAATTTTTGAACATCCTTGTCAGCACACATCTCGACAAACGCCTCACGGGTGGCGTCGGAACGATAGAAGACGGTTTGGAGAATATCCAGGACTTTGTAGGTTATGCCGTACTTCTTATCCCAGCGCTTCAGATACAGCTTGAGGTCAGCTTCTGTGGGGATGCGAGTTCCACCGTTGGAGGTTTCAACAATGGTTTCAGCACACATCCGAGCGGATTTGGCGGCAAAGTAAATACCTTCACCAGAGGACTTGGTGACTGTACCGGCAGCATCTCCCACTAAGGCAACCCGACCGACGACGCGGCGCGGTCTGGGATGTTCTGGAATGGGGTGAGCTTCGACTTTGATGATTTCTCCCCCTGCCAAGCGTTTGGCTGCACGAGCACGGATACCGGCTTGCAGTTTTTTGATGTCGGCTTTGTTGACCTTCATGGTGCCGGTGCCAACGGCTACATGGTCGTATTTGGGGAAGACCCAAGCGTAGAAGTCGGTGGAAACGTCGTTACCCACGTACATTTCTGCCAGGTCTTCGTAGTAAGCCATTTTGTCTTCTGGCAGACGGATGCGCTCTTGAAATGCGATCGCATAATTATAATCCCCAGCATCAATGGCCTTCGCCACACGGGAATTGGCTCCATCGGCCCCAATCACGAGATCAACCTTCAGGGTCTTGGCGGTTCCTTCCAGACTGCCATCTGAATGGTCGGCGTAGTGGATGATATAGGGGTCTGTATTATTGGTCGGAATATCGAGTTTGTGAACGGTACCGTTAATCAGCTTGGCACCTAACTTCGCGGCGCGATCGCGTAAGAAGCCATCAAGCACCTCGCGGCGGCACATGCCAATATATTCGTGTTCTTTTTCTATGTTGATATCAACTTCGACATTAGAGGGTGAGATCATCTTCATCTTTCTCACCCGACGGTCAATAATTTCCGGTGGCAGGTCAAACTCACTCACCATACACAACGGAATCGCGCCACCACACGGCTTCGCGTTGTCGAGCTTGCGCTCAAACAGATAAGTTTCAATTCCGGCTTTTGCCAAAGTCTCGGCGGCAGAAGATCCGGCTGGCCCTGACCCAACAACAGCAACTCTAAGTGCTGGCATGTTTTCTCCCAATCTTGCTAGAGCTACGGAATGCATGGTATCACGGACTTTTGGCATAGCTGACCAACATCCTTAGATATTCGCTCAACTTGAAATACACCTTAACAACCGAGCGTAACAGAGCTTAACATTTGGTGGAGTGAGCATTCAATTTTCATTTCCCCAACTTAGCCTCGTTGAGCCGGGGAACGCCTGCCAGATTATTCGTAAAATTCCCTCTTGCTAAGGGGGTAAGGAAATTGGAGCGTCTATTGTCAAAATATTTCTAACTTTTCTGCAAATCTCCGCAGACAAAAATTCTGCTTTAGGAGAAAATATTTCTTTAAGGTATTGACAGAAAAAACCATTTCGATACAACTATACTGAACACTAATAGGGTAATATACTCCAGTAATCCGGGCGAAATAGAGTATTTGGGTTTCTGCGGTTGGCTCTGTCATCTCGTCACGCGGCTTAGTACAAAAAAGATTATTGGTTCATAAAGGGGTTTCTTACCGTGGGTATTGTTGTTGAGAATGTATCCAAACAGTTTGGTAGTTTCAAGGCTGTTGACAACGTCAACTTAGAGATCAAAAGTGGTGGTCTCGTCGCCCTACTCGGCCCATCCGGTTCCGGAAAATCTACGTTGTTGCGGGTAATTGCTGGTCTAGAGCCACCTGACACGGGCAAAATCTGGCTTACGGGCAAAGATTCTACTAATACTAGCGTCCAAGATCGCAATATTGGGTTTGTGTTTCAGCACTACGCTCTGTTCAAACACCTGACCGTGCGACAGAATATTGGCTTTGGGTTAGATATTCGCAAAACGCCAAAACCCAAAGTGAAGGCACGGGTGGAGGAACTTCTGAATTTAGTGCAGCTGAGTGGCTTAGGCGATCGCTATCCTTCCCAATTATCAGGGGGCCAGCGGCAGCGTGTCGCTTTGGCACGGGCGCTAGCCGTTCAACCCCAAGTGTTGCTGCTGGACGAACCCTTTGGAGCATTGGATGCCAAAGTGCGTAAAGACCTACGCGCTTGGTTGCGACGCCTCCACGATGAAGTCCATGTTACAACAGTTTTTGTGACCCATGACCAAGAAGAAGCAATGGAAGTTTCGGATGAAATCGTGGTCATGAATAAAGGACGGGTAGAACAGGTGGGAACGCCCGCCCAGGTTTATGACAACCCCGCCACGCCATTTGTGATGAGTTTCATTGGCCCTGTGAATGTGCTGCCTAGCAGCGCCCAGATTTTTCAAAGCGGTGGCTTTGATTCTGCCAATCCCGAAATCTTCCTGCGCCCCCACGATGTCGTTGTGGAAACCAAGCCCAACGGTTCCACAGCACCTGCTAGGGTGACGCGACTGATTCACCTAGGATGGGAGATTCAGGCAGAATTAACTCTCGGCGATGGTCAGGTTGTGATGGCTAATCTGACACGCGAGCGATACGATCAGTTGAAGCTAGAACCCGATCAGCAAGTCTACGTCAAACCCAGAGACGCTAAGGCATTTCCTCTGTATTACGAAATTTAGGTCAGAGCAAGCCGTGCTTAGAGATTGGCTTTGATCTGTAATGAACTACCCGCCGCTACTTCGCTCTTGCGGCGGGTTTCTGCAATCCCGCCGCCATCATCAACTACAGTGCGCTCAGATTTCTGACGCTTCTTTTGGGCTAGTTGCTTCATCCCTCCGCAGGACTTGCGTTCTTTGGGTAATGAAGTAGAGCTAGACCCATCCACGTCTACGAGACTGGTTCCCAATCCCAGCAGAGTTCCCTTGACCCAGTAAAGACAAACAACAGCCGAAGCGATAAGCTGTCACGCTTTTAAATTGCTTGTTGAGACGGACGCGGAGACGCGGGGAGGGGAGACACACAGAGGAATTGACGGTTCGTTCCCTAACTAAACAATATGCAACTTAAATGCACAACAGCTTAGTAATCAACTTGGTTTCCGAACTTTTGGTACTGAGTTTTACGGTTAGACAATGCCGAGTTATAAAGCTCCTTGTGCATAGCCCTTGCCCAGCGCAGTCTTTGTTCTTGCGAGTTGGTTGGGTAGAGGCGAAAAGTAACTCGTCTAGTGGGCATCGGCTAATCGTAAAATGTATATGAAACGATACCATCTAAATGGAAAAAAGAGGAGGCATTTAGCCCCCTCTTTTTTCCGCTTACCGCCCCTCCTTACAAGCGTTCATCCTCGCCTACGGCTGCGGCAGTCCGCTTGGTTGTTGGAGGGGACACACGCGGTTATGTTGTAAAGCTGAATATAATTAATTTCGCCAATCTCACTCAATCCGCAATGCAAGTGCTTAACTGGTTTCATCTGTCTCGGAAACGCGGGTGGTTCCTTGGAAAATACCTGACGTTATTGGTCTGTTGCTGCGTTCTGATCATTAGTTGTGGGGGTCGCCCAAAAACTGAACAAGCCGCTGCCCCCAACACGAATGCAGGGGGTAGCGGTCGTTTAGTGGTGGGCACAACCCTAAAGCCAAGGACACTTGACCCAGCGGATGCTTATGAGTTGGCAGCGAGTAATGTCCTCTACAGCTTGGGCGATCGCCTGTATACTTACAAGCTGGGAACAGACGAGCTAGTGCCACAACTTGCCACAAAACTTCCCGAAGTCAGCAAGGATGGTTTAACTTACAAGATTCCCGTGCGTCAGGGGGTTGTGTTTCATGATGGAACACCGTTTGATGCCCAGGCAATGGTCTTTTCTCTCAATCGGTTTATCAAAAACGGGGGTAAACCGTCCTCCTTGCTAGCGGATATTGTCCAATCGGTTGAAGCGTCCAGTCAGTACGAACTTACCCTTAAACTTAAAAGACCCTTTGCTCCGTTTCCCTCCCTGCTAGCCTTCTCTGGGATGTGTGCCGTTTCTCCCAAGGCGTATGAGATTGGTGCTAGCAAATTCCAGCCGACGAAGTTTGTAGGGACTGGCCCCTATAAGCTTGTTTCGTTTAGCGCTAACTCCCTTCGCCTGGATGTTTTCGATAAGTATTGGGGAGAAAAACCACCCAATCAAGGGCTGGACTATCAAATCCTCAGCAGTTCCGCCAATTTGTTTAATTCCTTCCGCACGGGTGCCGTTGATCTTGCTTATCAAACCTTCGAGCCTGATCAGATTACCAGTCTTAAAAGTGGGGAAAAGTCGGGTGGTTGGCAGGTCGTTGAAGCACCCAGCAATAATGTAAGCTACATGGTGCTGAATACCAAGCAAAAACCGTTGGACAAGGTAGAAGTGAGACAAGCACTCGCCTACATGATTGATCGGAAACTGCTCAATGAGCGCGTCCTCAGAAACCAAGCACAGCCAGCCTACAGCCTTATCCCTACCAGCTTTGATGCTACTAAACCCAGCTTTGAAACCGCCTATGGAGACGGCAACATCGCTAAAGCGAAAGAATTGCTGACGAAAGCAGGCTTTACAACCGCCAACCCATTGAAATTAGAGATTTGGTTCCCATCCGGTTCCGCCGTTCGGCAGCAGGCGGCTAGTACCTTAAGAGAATATGCAGCGCAGCAACTAGGGGGCATTGTCCAACTCCAGCCGCAACCCGTGGAAGCTACTACGCTCTTTGCCAACATCGGCAAGGGAATTTATCAGACAGCCTTAGTGGATTGGTATCCTGATTTTTCAGATGCTGACAATTTTATTCAGCCTCTAGTGAGCTGTAGCAAAGGGTCGGAAGCTCAAGGTTGCGAAGAAGGAGCGAGTAAGAGCCAGGGGTCGTTTTATTATAGCGATCGCATAAATAAACTAATTGAGCAGGAACGCGCCGAACAAGACCCCCAAAAACGCAAGCAAATTTTTGCGGAGATTCAAGACTTACTCGCCAAAGATGTTCCCTTAATTCCCATTTGGCAACCCAAAGAATATGCCTTTGCCAAGAAAGGCTTACAGCAAGTGAAGCTAGACCCGATTCAGCAGCTTCCTCTGTGGGAAATCGGCAAAGGAGCATAGTTATTTAGTGACAGAGTTGAAAGTTGGCAGGTTGAAAGTTGACAAGTTGGGAAGAAAACCTTCAACCTCCTAACCTTCAACCTCTTAACCTCCTAACCTTCAACCTTCAAACCTTCAAGCGAAGCGCCATGTCTCGTGCTAAAGCCCTACAATATTATGTCTTGATCCGTCTGCTGCTGGCTCCCCTGATGCTGTGGACGATTTTCACGCTAGTGTTTATCCTGCTGAGGGCAACACCAGGAGATCCAATAGATGCGGCGCTGGGCAGTCGCGCCCCAGATAGTGTTAAGGAAGAATTTCGCCAGCGCTGGGGATTTCCTGACCCTAATCAGCCTTGGCATGAAAAACTCGGGTTGTACGGGCTACAGTACATTCGTGATTTGGGCAACTTACTCCATTTTGACTTGGGTAGCTCAATTTCCAGCCAAGGTCAACAAGTTTCGGAGATCATTGGGCAACATTTCTCAGCAACGGCAGAATTAGCCATATGCGGACTGACAGTAGCATTTTTGGTTGGTGTTGGCATCGGTATCCTATCCGCCTCGCGCAGTGGCACTATTCTTGATGCGGGGGGGCGCTTGTTTGGTATCATCACCTACTCCTTACCGATATTTTGGGTAGGGATGATTTTGCAGTTAATTTTTGCCGTTCAGCTGAATTGGTTTCCTATTGGAACTCGCTTTCCGATTACCTCACCAACCCCAGAAGGTTTTACCGGTCTTTACACGATTGATAGTCTCTTAAGCGGTAACTTAAGTCAGTTTTTCACGGCCTTGTACTATCTCGCTCTGCCTAGTGTGACTTTAGGAGTTCTCTTGAGTGGGATTTTTGAGCGAATTGTGCGAGTGAACCTGAAGAAAACGCTCAAGGCAGACTATGTTGAAGCCGCAAGAGCGAGGGGTATTCCTGAAGGGCGAATTGTTTTCGCTCATGCGCTGAAGAACGCGATGATTCCAGTGATTACTGTCTTGGGATTGATGCTTGCCTCTTTACTGGGTGGAGCGGTATTGACAGAAGTCACATTTTCATGGCCTGGGCTAGGTAGCCGACTTTATCAAGCTATTTCAGAGCGGGATTACTTCACGGTACAGGGAATTATGGTATTTTTTGGCTTGATTGTTGTGGGTGCTAGTATTGCGATCGATATCATCAATGCTTTGATTGACCCACGTATTCGGTATTGATGGCTCTACCCATTAAACTAGCTGCGATCGCACACCTAGCACAACTTCCACTGAAAAGCGATGAACTTCGAGTCGTGATCGGATGCGATCGTACTTTCCTTTATTCAATTCCTGCTCTGACATACTCCCCCGCCATACCGTAAGGTTGACGGGGGATTCTGAACTAAAATCTGTTTTCAGCTCAACCAACCGACTTGAACGCTAACCACTCTGGACAGAAACAAACCTACTTTGTCTTCAGACAGCTTTGCTCCCTAAATTGGGTTTCAGCGTCTTTTCATACTCAGAAATACACTTTTGCATGTATCGCCAATGATCGCTATCCCGAGTCTCCTCATAAATAGCCTTAGCAAACATATACTTTTCCCAAGCTTTTTTTTGAGCAGCTACATTTTGCTGAGGTACGGAGGCATTTTCTGATGCTGAAGCTGATTGAGAATCTTGATCAAGCTTTTCCAACTTGCGTTGTAGGCGCTGTTGTCTACTTTTGATGCAACCTAATCGACTACGATCTGTTAAACTCATGTAGATTCTCCTGATTAAAATCTCTCTTATTTACTATAGTTAATCAGGGAATGTGAATATTATGTGAAGTTCAAGGAATATGATGTAAATTTTGAGTAAATTTTTCAAGAATACCACGCTAATGTGTTAATAAAACTCAACAATAAATGCGTGAGCGCTCGTCTTTTAACGTATTACTGAGTTCTTGATAATTGTGTACTACAGCTAATGCTGAACAAGAATAAAATCGTATTCTTTTGAGAGTTAGGAAGGCTATAGTGCTGATTTTTCCAGCTTTATAGCCTCTTTTTCACTCTGTCAGACCTCAGCCTTTAGCTTTCACTAGAGTCTATTCACTTGCCTCAAAAACTGTATTTTTGAGGCAAGAATGCTCAAGGTCAGCTATTAATAGGTGTGCTATGCTACAAGCTCTGGTAGAAACAAACTTACCGAATCATACTTAAGCTTTGATACCAACCTTTGGTTTCAAAGTCTTTTCGTACTCAGAAATACACTTCTGCATGTATAGCCAATGCTCCATGTCCCGAGTTTCTTCATAAATAGCTTTGGCAAACATATATTTTTCCCAAGCATTTTTTTGTGAAACTGCATTATCTGATACTGATGTATTTTCTGAGGCTGAAGCTGAAGTCGATTGAGGGTTGGGTTCTAGCTTTTCAAGCTTTCGTTGTAGACGTTGTTGTCTGCTTTTAATGCCACCTAATCGGCTACGATCTGTTAAGCCCATTGTAGATTCTCCTGATAAAGAGCGTATTGTATTAGACACAGATAGCAGGAATGTGTAACTCACAAACAGCCAGAGTGAGCAGGAGAAATTAGAACGAGTACTCCCTCTTGCTTGCATTCAGAGTTTTCCACGCTTCCGCTACCGCTAAAGTAAATTCTACCGGATAAGGTGTAATACGAGACGCGGGGTGATTACCCTAGTGCCCTAGAGACAAACTTCTGCTCTCCCCGAATGTAATACAAATGGAGGGGAGTTACCCCCAGTACAATAGGTTAAGGCTTCTACCGTTATACGCTGTAATACAGAGAAGGGGGTGATTCGACTCGGTGCGGCAGATGCAGATGTGTGCTGTGGCTATGAGACACTATGTTGCAAAAGGTCGTACCCCGTGCTTTAGATACTGTTGAACTTTAGATTTTTCAGAGTATTAATGATTTGGGTTCTTTATTATACCTCTGCTAATCATTAGGTGCAGCAGCCCTAAAACTTCATTTTTGCTCCCCATAAGTAGGTTACCTTTGTTACCACAGCCTCGATCGCAGACAACCCTGACTGATTCGAGGCATTCAAATATCTTTACAAAGTCGTTATCCTAGTAAGAGTTAAAGAATCTTCATAAAAACCTGTGACGACACATCTACTGGTATCGACAAACACTATTGAAAAGTACTTTTGGACATGGCAAGGTCATCAAATTCAGTACACCCTGATGGGTACTGGTAAACCCTTAGTGCTGATTCATGGTTTTGGCGCATCAATTGGTCATTGGCGTAAGAATATTCCCGTACTCGCTGAAGCTGGCTATCGGGTGTTTGCAATTGACTTGCTGGGATTTGGCGGTTCCGATAAACCTCCACTAAACTACACATTAGAATTGTGGCAGCAGCTTCTTAAAGATTTCTGGGATACTCATATCCAGGAACCAACCGTATTTATCGGTAATTCTATTGGTGCTTTGCTCAGTTTGATGACGGCGACAAATTATCCGGAAATTGCTGCCGGTGCCGTTTTAATTAACTGTGCAGGTGGACTGAATCACCGACCTGATGAGCTAAATCTGCCTTTGCGATTGGTAATGGGACTTTTTACAAAGCTTGTCAGTTCCAAACTCGTAGGGGTCTTACTGTTTAACCTCATCCGCGACAAATCGCGCATTCGCCGTACCCTTACTCAGGTTTATCGTGACAAAGCAGCCATTACCGAGGAACTGGTAGATTTAATCTACACACCTTCCTGCGATCCCGGTGCTCAGCAGGTATTTGCCTCAGTTCTCACTGCCCCCCCTGGCCCTGCGCCCATAGAACTATTACCCAAGGTAGAGCATCCCCTACTGGTCATTTGGGGAGAAGATGACCCTTGGACGCCCATTGCCGGTGCAGCACTCTATCAACAGCAGAGTGAGACGGGTAAGGTCGAGTTTGTTGCCATTGCCAACGCGGGTCACTGTCCCCATGATGAGAAACCGGAGGCTGTCAATCAGCTCATGAGCGATTGGCTATGTAAACATCATCACTAGTGCCTTACGCTTCAAGGACTTTGACTTGGAGCGTAAGCCATTCAACGCCTTATAAATAAGGGTTTTGGGGCAGGCATCCCGAGATGAGACAGAGGAGGCGATGTCCCTACGGGACATCGTCGTTTTGATGATGACTGAGCCCACACTCTAGCTGCCTTCAAGCGTGAAAAGAACACTGAGTCCGAACCGTTGAGCATGTTTCAGCTTCAAGTTCCACGCGTGGGCACCCATGAACTCTCGTTCACAAGGAAAGAGCGAAACTTCATGACATTCAACATTTTAGCCTGCTAACCTTCACCACCTTTGTCGAAGATACTTCAATCCTATCCATATCAGATTGCCTACGTGAAATTACGGCCTTATTGTGTAATTACTTAGAACTTTACAAAAATTTATCATAAAGATCCGTAATTACATCGAAGTCTTTATTGTGCCAATAATTCAAAATTAAATGATGTTAAATATGGTCATAATCGGCCAATCCTGAAAACATCAAAGCTCAAGGCTTCAGCTAATCCTATAGCAGCATCTATGGATATAAATCTCATGAATATTGAAGATATCGCTCGGCATTACATTGCCTCTCCAGACTATGATGTGCCTTCTTCCGTAGTCAAGAATTTTCGTCAATTCATTATCGATCTAGCACAAGTAGAGTTGCAAGGCGTAGATTTTCATTTTGTTGACTTTGAACCTTACTTCAGGGGACCAGAGTTATCTTTACAAGATATTTATACTGATGTTGACCAAGGAAAAATGTTGGTTACCCGACTCTTCAATAATTCAGATCTATTAGGTCCTGAGATAAATCTGATTTTTCGATGCATTCATGAAATGCACCACATCAAATTGAATGTAGATTTTGGCTGGGCAGGAGAGTGTGCTACGGCTCTTCACCTAATGTCTTTTACCAATAACCGTTTATTCAAGCAGATTTTATTTAGTGAAAGCATTGGTCAAGTAGCTGTCAGGCTTGCTCAGGGCGAGTTTTTAGAATATCAAAAAATTGTATTATTTCCACCCGAGATTTTGCATCAATTCGGAATTTAGACATAATTAACATTCTCTGTAAGAAGCCAGCTGATTGCCATCACAAGGGGAGAGCGATCGCTCTCCAACAAAAAACCCCCAGCGTTCTCGCCAGGGATTGAATCAGGGTGCATCTACCATTCCCTTATTCCTGGGGACTGTCGCTGCATCAGGAACAATTCCAGCAAAATTTTGGAAACATCGGGGCATCTTGAATTGAAGGAGGATGTGAAAGCTCAACGTCCCTTCGCGATCGCTTTGCCCGATTAGCCGGAAGGCTAGCGCGAGGCGCACACCTTGAATAGCAATCGCCCTCTTCGTGATAGCGCCATAACGAGGTTAAACCTGACGAGAGCCTTAATGAGCTACACAAGCGATTATGACAATATCAAGATGATGGCAAAGGCAGTAGCTTCTGATGTGATAATGGAACAAATTGGCGTAACTAAAGAAAGCTTGGAAGGTACCAAGTATCATGGTGCGAATGTAACGCGAGTTGCTGCCGCCTTGGCAGGTAAACAATTGTTTGCTAGATAGAAAGGCGTTGTTCAAAACCACTCTCAGGAGTAAAGCATGACAAATACACCCAAAATCCTTGCGTTTGCAGGCAGTACCCGCGAAGCTTCATACAATAAAAAGCTGGTACAGATTGCCGCCGAGGGCGCTAGGACAGCAGGCGCAGAGGTAACTTATGTAGACCTGCGCGATTTTCCGATGCCGTTATTTGACGAAGACTTAGAAGCCAAAGAGGGAATTCCCGCTAATGTCAAAACCTTTAAGCAACTGATGATCACGCATCAAGGGTTGTTGATTGCAGCGCCTGAGTACAATAGCTCGATCACACCAATCCTCAAAAATACGATTGATTGGGCATCTCGTCCGGAGCCAGGAGAGCCGATGCTTGCCTGCTTTAAAGATAAGGTAGCAATCCTGATGAGTGCTTCACCAGGAGCCTTAGGAGGCTTGCGAGGCTTAACTCATGTCCGCTCAATTCTCAGTAGTATTGGCGTATTGGTGTTGCCCGATCAGAAGGCGATTCCCAAAGCCTATGAAGCATTTGATGTCGATGGTAGGTTGAAAGATTCTATACAACAGTCCGCCGTTGAACAGCTGGGTAGCAAGTTGACAACAGTATTAGCCAAGTTAATCGTCTAACTCATGTTGTTTGCGACATAACGACTGTGGTTAGGGAAACTAAAGTCCTGACTTCGGCTATCAACCTTTTGTTAGCCGCTAAGCTTGGCTCTTACGGGTTGCTCAACTGGATGGTTATGGCACCGATGACTTGTTTACAAGCGATTGCCTCACACCAGCACAGCTAAGCGCAACCCTCCCTCATCCCTCCAGGGGTGATAGCCTCGAAGTTATACATTAAGATATACGTTACGCAAACACGATCGCATACATCGACCTTAGAGACTGAAGTAAGTCAATCAATGAACGAAGCCCCCTGAGCAGGTTGGTTCAACCATTTTGACTCAAGATTAACTCTTCAATTTCTGAGGTGTCTATGCTACTCAAAATTCAATATGCTGGTGGATACTCTAGCCTCGTTGATTCACAGTTTCTTTCCTCGCTTGATTCCTTGGGCAACTATCTTACTGCTCAGTTTCAAAGCGATGAATATAGTTTGAAGTGTGAGTTTATTGAGATCCGTTTCACCTCTACTCATCAAGTGTCTCCGTCCTGCTAGATTCCGCTTTGCTACAGCTACCTGTGTTCCATTACCCATTTACCCATTACCAACGAGTGCAACTTGTAGGGGCAACAGCCTAATTCAGGTAGCTGCAAAAGGGTCTAGCCACCGCACTATTTCTCGCTTCAGCTGATTCAAGTCGCGATAGACTCCTTGTTTCATCCACTGACCAATCGCGTCAAAGGGAGTAAAGACATCTCCCGCTTTCCAGTTGACATCTTGCCCCAAAGGTGTTAGATGATTACCTTGTAGTGTTTGAACTGCAACCATATTGGGGAAACGTTGCTGCAAAACTTGAGTTAAGCTAGCCGTCTGGTCAATATCATCGTTGGTAAATTTAATCAGTAAATTGCGGCGGACTTCGTAGCGTTGAGCGATGAGATCGTTGGTTTCTATCGGTGATGGCGTAAACTCGATATCGAAAGTTGGATTGATGTTGAGCTGCTCAATAAAAGGGATGGCACGCTTTGCTGGATAGTTGTTGAAAGAAATTAAGATATTGCCAGCGCGTTCGACGGAAAACAGACTACCGATGAGCAGATGCAGTTTGCAACCCATGCTGTGTCCAACGCCGTAGATGGGTAGATATCGTTTACTTAAAATAGTTTTTGTCTGTAGACGGTATAAGGTAGTCTCGAAGCGGTTGAGAACATCTCGCGCGATCGCTGTATGATTCAGGGTATTCACAAACGGCGTTGCAATCACCGCATACCCCTGACGCCCCAATTGCTCCAGTATCCACCGATACGTCACATGGGGGGCTGTTGCCACGAACGCCCCACCGAGGAAATGTACAATCCCCTTGGGACGTGGCGGAATTAAAATCCAGCTATCAGATACTTCTTGCCAATCCATGCCGCGATCGCTGAGTTAACATAACTTAATTGTAAAAATTTCTGGTGAATTGAAGACAATGGTCAAGGGTTCCATCCAGGCCACGTTACCACAGCACGAGTATTCTAAGCCCTTTGACTCTGCGCGATCGCACCCAATCCGCACTTTTAGCCAGTTTTTTTTGCCACTAGCTCATCCCAGTTGAGGTCAGGAAAATTCAACCCTGTAAATTTGGCCCTTCACCATTATGGAGTCTCCTTCTACCACTTTCCGGGCGCGTCGAGTCTCGGTAGTGCCGTTGACTTTCACTTGACCACCTTGAATCATTAATTTAGCTTCACCGCCAGTCTGGGCAACACCCGACCACTTCAAAAATTGGTCAAGCTTCATAGTTGGGTCGTCTGTCATCACGAAAAAATTGAAAGTCCTGGTTGTTGGCTTGTCAAGGAGTCGGCGAAGAGCGAGGCGCTAGCTGCGCTTCACGCATCACCAACCAGTTTAGTAGGCTTGCAACACAGTTGAGCAGATTTCATCCGAGTAATTTCCTAACTTAGTCAACTGGATGGATGGTGATTTCCGAGAATTTACTGAGGTATTCGTATCTGTGTACTCCTACCTTGGTAGGTAGAACACAACCAGAGTTCCCTGAACCTAGTCGTGGCTCTGTTGATGAATGCTCGCTCTTGGTTATGAGCGAAAGGTTTTTATGGAACGTAGTATTACTCTCCCGGTTTTTGTCGAGTTCAGCTTGTCCCTTTTAGGATTTCTTTTACTGGCCTGCTTGTTTTTTCAACACGGGAATGTTGGCAGGCACGGAACAGGGATGGATACGAGTAGAGTTACTGCCATTGAGGTTTCCCAGTAAGCCAATCCGTTAGGAACATCCCTGCTGGAGGAGATTTCCGGCATCATATTCCTAGTAGGCGAGGGTTGCAGTTTTCCCGATAGCGATCGCTATTCCTAGCAATTTTCTTTTTGATTGCAAGCTAAGAATTTTTTGGGCGCGGTAATCTCAATCGTGTCCCCGTATTGTATCTGGGGGGCAATGACTGATGACAACGGTTCATCGTGTAACCCTCCTTAACAAACAGACAAGCTATTATTAAGTAAGGTAAATAATTATCTCAAAAATCAGAGTAAGAGTTAACGATGCTATTTGGATTTGGTAAAAAGCTCAGTATTCCCTCTTCCCAGGAGGCATTGCCGGGACGGGCAGAACCCATGCCAGTACCCGCTCATCACTTTGTCAACGGTAATCCCCTAAAGCCTCCCTATCCAGATGGATTGGAAATGGCGATGTTTGGTCTGGGGTGTTTCTGGGGTGCAGAACGTAAATTTTGGCAGATTGAGGGGGTTTTCACCACCGCTGTTGGCTATGCAGCCGGAGTCACCCCAAATCCCACCTACAAAGAAGTATGTTCCGGCATGACGGGTCACAATGAAGTAGTTCGTGTTGTGTTTGACCCGAAGGTCATCAGTTACGAAACACTGCTGAAAGTATTCTGGGAAAGCCACGACCCCACCCAAGGTATGCGTCAGGGCAATGACGTTGGCACTCAGTACCGTTCAGGAATTTACGTGTATTCCGAGAGCCAAAAGCAGATGGCTGAAGCATCCCGACAGGCTTATGAGCAAGCCTTAAAAGCATCAGGTTTTGGGAACATTTCCACTGAAATCATTGATGCTCCTGAGTTCTACTACGCAGAGGGCTATCATCAACAGTACCTCGCCAAAAATCCCGGTGGGTATTGTGGTTTAGGGGGTACGAGAGTTTGTTTCCCTGAAAATGTGACACTGAGTAGTTCGTGAACTTGTTAAAGGAACGATGAAGTGTAAAGTATGAAGTACAACGCACTTCTTGAGTGTGACTTTCCCACCAAGTCTTGGTAACCCTGGAATTGGTGGGCACTTATTATACTCGTCGTTCTTTCTTGAGGCTTTAAAGAGATTATTTATTAAGAAAAGTTGAGCGATCGCATTCGTGGGAGAGTTGTAGAAACATAGCTTCACAATAAAGTTAGATTCCTGCAAGGTGTTCATCTTGCAGGGCACAAAAGCAGCAAATAGAATAGCGACATCTCAAATGCTTATGGGCGTAAACACCATGAGCTTTTTTTCTGCCAGATGACCCCTTTGTCTTTTTGTAAATCTGGTGTTGAGAACGTTGTAATATCGACATGGCATAAAAACGCGGAGATTTCATCTAAATTTCATATTGACCTGCCAATCTAGATAACAGTAGGTTCGCGCCTGAGTATCGTCTGGTCTATCTTGTTGAACAATTGTCACTAACCCAGAGATAGTTAAACACAGACTTCACTTTTAACCGATACTGCCTCTGCCAAAGGCAAACCCGAACCACTTATCTAGTTGACGCTAGTTGCTATTTTTGAAAAATGTTGGAATTTTTAATACTCAATCAATCTGAATTAGTGTGTCTTGATAACTCGAATAACTTTTTTGTAAAAATTAGAGCTATTGTTGGAAAGTTACTCAAAAAAGCCAAACAGAAATCTTTAGGACAGTTAATTTCGTTAGTTTGCTCAAAAACTGTAGATTATCTGATTATTTTAAGATATCGGCTTCAGTACCCAAATGTCAAATTTGGTTCAGGGGTGAGGATACAGGGCAAATTTTCAGTAAAAGGGAAGGGGAGGGTAGAAATTGGAGATTATTGTGTTTTTGTAAGCTTTGAAAATCATTCAAACCAAATTACCATTCAAAATTCTTCAGCAAAGATTACTATTGGAAGCTACGGTTTCTTCAATAGCACAACTTTATCGGTTGAAGGAGAAGGAAAAATAGACATAGGAGATAATGCTTACTTTAATAATCCATCCATTAAAGCCACAGATTCTTTTATTACGTTCAAGGAACAATGCATAGTGAGCGATGCAACGCTTGTTGATACAGACTTTCACAGTTTTACAATTAATCGACGCAATCCTGAAGTAAAAGCCAAAACCAAACCTATATACGTAGAAGAAAATGTTTGGATTGGTAGCCAAAGTATGGTTCTCAAAGGAGTCACTATAGGGAAGAATTCAGTTATTGGCGCGGGAACTATTGTTCGGCAGTCGGTTCCTGCAAATGTGGTAGTTATTGGCAATCCGCAGCAGATTGTCAAAGAGCTAGATACCACTGTACTGCCCTATGAGTTCCCCAAATAGGCAGAGGGAGTTCCTCGACCAGCTTGGCAGAAATAACCCACCAGTAAAATTCTCCCCCAGCTTCCCTAGCCTCCCCCGCTTTCCCTGCTCATCTGTACTGGTGGGAAACTTTCGCCGCGAGTGATTAATACTGAGTTGCGGTCTAACGTAGAATTTAACAAACCACAGAGGCACAGAGCGCACCGAGGTAAGAGAAAGAGAGAGTTATACCTTTGAATGCAACTTGGTATAACCCGAAAATTAAGGTCTCTTCCATACTGAGGAAGCCAAACTTTTTGAATCGCATAGCAGAATTATTACAAGTGTCTTAACTATAATGAGTTAATCTTATGAGGGTGCTGCTGGTTGAAGATGAGCCAGATCTAGGAGCCGCAATTAAGCGAACATTGAGTTTGCAAAAGTATGTAGTTGACTGGGTCTTAGATGGGACTGACGCTTGGGGCTATCTAGAAGACCAAAGTACAGAGTATACACTGGCTATCTTCGACTGGCTGCTGCCAGGATTATCAGGAATAGAGCTGCTGCGTCGGTTGCGTGCAAAAAACAATCCTCTGCCAGTGCTGATGCTAACAGCAAAAGACGGCTTGGACGATATGGTGACTGGCTTGGATGCGGGGGCAGATGACTATTTAGTCAAGCCGTTTAGAATGGCAGAACTGCTGGCACGGTTGCGGGCATTGCAGCGACGATCGCCCCAATTCCAACCCCAACAACTTCAAGTGGGTAGGCTCACTTTAGATTACGCCACTCGCACAGTGTATTGTCGCAAGCAATTGGGCGAGCAGCATGTTGTTTCTCTGACGACTAAAGAGTTCCAACTGCTGGAGTATTTCATGAAGCACCCAAATCAGATTCTTACCAGTGACCAGATTCGCAATCAAATCTGGGAAATGAACGCAGACGCCACTAGTAATGTAGTGGCGGCTCAAATCCGATTGCTCAGACGCCAACTAGCAGTTGTAAGCTGTGCTCATCTCATTGAAACCATTCATGGTACGGGCTATCGCCTGAACGCTACCGATGAACCAAGATAAGCTGTTTGCTCAAACACGTTGGCGATTAGCTAGCGGGTATGCACTCGTGATGGGCTTCATCCTCAGTGTATGCGGTTTGGCGGTCTATGAGGCGATTGTCCACACTCACTGGCAAACCCTAGAGCGAGAGCTGGAGGCAGTTGCCGGAACCCTACATGACAGTATTGAAACTAAACTGAAGCAACCTGGACACTTAGAATCGACACCCCAACAACTCTTACCAGATCCAGAACCACCCTCAAAACGCCACGTTGTTGGTGCGATTTATCAAGGTAACTATTACGTGCGACTCTTAGATGGTTCCCGACGGACTATTGCGATGGCTGGTTTAATGCCTCCAGGGGTGTCTTTCCCATGCTCAAGATGCAAAGGACACACTTGGGATACCCTGAAGGATGCTTCCGGGAATCGTTTTCATCAAGTTTCTCTACCGTTGCATAGTCCAAATTATGCCTTTTGGGGATATCTACAGGTGGGGCGGAGTCTCCAAGATTTAGACGACCACCTCGATAGGTTGAAATTGATTTTATTGTTGGGATTGCCCATAGCCATGATTTTAGTCGGTGGTTCTAGCTGGTGGTTAGCTGGGTTAGCGATGAAACCGATTTACCAATCCTACCGACAGATAGAGCAGTTTACAGCAGATGCGGCTCACGAGTTGCGGACACCTATAGCGGCTTCACAAGCGACCGTGGAATCAGCACTCATGATGCCTGATTTGTCTTATCAAGAGACGCAGGACATCTTAGGAACGATAGATCGTCAGAATCAGCGGCTCGCTCAGTTGGTTGCCGATTTACTGTTGCTGGCTCGCATGGATAAAAAAGTAGTGCCGACGGGGCTTCGGCTCTGTTGCCTGAATGATATTGTCAACGACTCAGTAGAGGAATTTCAAGCGTTGGCAATGTCTACCGAGATAGCGCTGACATCTATGGTGCCAGTAGGCGAGCCGCTAAATATTGTAGGTGTTCCAGAGCAGCTTTATCGTCTGGTTTCTAACTTAATTGTCAATGCCATCCAATACACGTCAGCAGGTGGAAGTGTGACAGTTGTCTTAGACCGCAGTCACCTTGATGCTCTGATTCATGTTCAAGACACAGGGATTGGCATTGCACCTGAAGAGCGATCGCGGATTTTTGACCGCTTCTACCGAGTGAATAGCGATCGCTCTCGCCACACCGGTGGTTCGGGATTGGGGTTAGCGATCGCAAAAGCAATTGTTCAGGCACATCAGGGTAGCATACAAGTACAAAGCGAGTTGAGCAAAGGTAGCATGTTCACGATTCGACTACCTTTGGAAGTCGTCCCGTCTAAGAGCGATCGCTCCAGTTTCTTCACAAGGTTATATCGTCCTTCTCAGCCGATACGGTGCTTGAGCCAAAAGCCCAGTAAAGGCAAAGCAATTCTGTAGCCCTACTTGGGGCCATAGACGAGACCTTGGGGTGATTCCTCCAAGCTCAAGGGATGCGATCGAAATCTAGTATTCAATTAATCCCACTTCCTCTGGTGTAGCAAAGACTGCCATCAAATTCTCAGCCAACAAGCACAAAAATCGCTCTCCGTCCGTAGCTCGCATACAGTCAATTTCTAGCATTTTAGCTCCAGCTTTGTGAGCTGCCCATACCCTCTGTAGTTCGTCATCTCATCGCAAAGCGGGAAGCGGGGAGGTTGAAGAGAGCTTGAAAGTTAGATTGCCGTTCTGTAATGGGTTCGGGCGCTTGGTCCCAAAGACTCTCATAGTAGAAGAAGGATACACCCAGGCCGCGATCGCGAGCTGCCCTTACTTTAGCTTGAATGAATTGCATCGGAATCGGCTTATTTCTCAACCCTGTTAGAATACCGACTCCAGTTGGAATGTGTTGTTGTACTTCTTGAATTTCAGGGCGGGTAATCTGTCCGAGAAAACTTTGTAGATCGGGGCGATAAACTTGCACAATTAGCTCGTCCACGATGCCTTGCCGCACCCAAGTCAGCCAGTCTTGCAGGTAAGTCTTATAAGCCGTGATATAGGGATTAGGGGAAACGGAAAAAATCGCATTGGGCTTTCTCTGTTTTACAGCTTGGTTGAGCTGGGTCACGAACGCCGTGATTTTATTGGCTCGCCAGCGCACCCATGTGGGGTCTTGAGGGTTGGAAGGCGCATTCTTCCCGGTTTCCTGCTTGTATAAAGCAAGCGTGTAGCGATCATAGCCAAATTCATTCGGTAAACTGGTGTGATCGTCAAACTGAATACCATCGACATCGTATTGGGTGACGGCTTCCAGCACGAGATTGGCGATGAACTGCTGTACCTGGGGCAGGAAGGGATTGAGCCACACCACCTCACCTGCAACACCCGTCCAAGTTTTGCTACCATTGCGCCGTTGCGTCAGCCACTCTGGATGATTCAATGCCAGTTCTGACGTAGGGGGAGCCATGAAGCCGAACTCAAACCAGGGAATCACGAGCAACCCTTGGCGATGGGCTTGAGTAACAAGCTCTGCGAGAATATCTTGTCCCTGTAAGCCTTTACGCACAAAAGGTTGGATGTCTGCCCGTTGGGCTACAGCACTCGGATACAGCACGTAGCCAGAATTCCACACTACAGGATAGATCGTGTTGAAATTCAACCGCGCCAGTTGATTTACAGCCTCTTGCATTTTGGGGCGATCTCTGAGGATGTCATGGTCATTTTCGGTCATCCAAACCCCACGAATTTCTTGGGCAGGTCGCTGTACGATTGGCTCTGGGATTTCGCTTTGAGCGATTGCCTGTGGCACCGCCTCTTGAGCGATCGCAGAAATAGGATTGCCTGCCACCATAATTGTCATGAATAATCCCAGGAATAGTAAGGAAAGATACTTGAGCGATCGCCACCAACTTTTAGGGATAAAATGCAATTTCATAGGCTTGAAAGATAAGTGAGTTATCCATGCACAGGATTGCCTTTGGTACCGCCCAAGGGGCAATCGCTTATCGCCACGATGGAATGAATTATTCATAGGCTACAGGTATTTATATTTACTAAATAATTAGTGAATTACAGGGTTCATTCCATGAGTAATCTCTATGGTTGTGATAGAGAAAACTAAGCATCATGAGATTTGATCTCTTGGCAAGAGACAATCGTCATGTGCTTACCGTACTACTTATCTCCAGAGCGCTGTCACTTATGCAAGGAGTCGAATGAAGAGAGAAGAGAGCGATCCGCCTGGAAATGAATACTGTAGCGGTTCTTGGTTGGATCCGGTACACTCTGACCTCTCTGGAAAACCTCTCTCCTACTCTCTTTGTGAGGCTTTGATTCTTTCTCCCGCAACCCTAGTAGGGAAGGAGCAGGGGGTTAGGTTATTCTGATGTACTTCACACATCTGAGAAACGCTATATTTCGAGTACGATCAAGATTCCAACGCTGCTATCAATTTAAAGCAGGCGATCAGATCGATCGTGCTAGCCTCTAGACTGGACAGCGCCACACGTCCTCATACGGAGTTGCATTCAAAGAGCTAATTTTAATTTCTCCCCTCTCCTTGTAGGAGAGGGGTTGGGGGAGAGGTCAGTAATAGAAGTTTGAACGCAACTTGGTATCAGGTGTTGGAAGAGGAAAATGTTAGGAATTGTTGGCATTTTTGCAGCGGTATATGCTGAAACAGGCTGACACCCCTCTACAGCAATGCCTCAATCACTTGGTCAAAATTTCGGCAATAGAGTTGTTGGTTGTACTCCTGCCGCTCTTTTTCGGCCTTGTAAGGTATCGACTTCAATGTTGCCTGTTGCACGCGAACCATTAAGGGACGACGAAGCTGCTCGTATTTCTCAAATGCTCGGGCGATCGCTGGTATATTATCCCAATCATTCCCTTCTGCAATCTTAGCGATCAAGGTTGCAACCGTTAGAGCATCTTCCAATCCTTGATTAGCGCCTTGAGCCATGAAAGGAGGCATCCCATGTGCTGCATCACCAACCAATACAACTCGCCCTACACTCCATGCTGGTTGGATTGTAACCGAATCACTATGAGCATGGGGGTTAGCGGTGGGCGCAAGCTGTATGGCATCTGAAAAAGCCGCACGGTGAATATAGTACGGACGCTTTAGCATATTAGCAGGGGGAGATATGCGCACTAATTGTTTGAGGACATCAGGAAAGTGAGCCTTCTCCAGTTCCTGCACAGCTAAGTCAATCAAACAACTACCAGACTTTCCCTCTAAGGAATCCAAACGTAACGGAAGATGTATGAGGTAGCCAACTTGACCGCTTGGTCTGCAAAATAAGATCATCCTTGGGTCTTCCGGATAGGCGGAATCTTCAGATGCTTCATCGTTAGCGATCGTTACAATCGGTGAATCCTGAAAGAACTTTTCATCAAGCTCTGTCAGCAGATTGTTTGGTATATCGATGATCTCCCTACACCCTATTGCAGCAAAGCCGGAATATTCAGGTCGAGCAAAAGCAGAGTACGGACTATCTTTGTAAAGAACTTTACGAACCGTAGAATTGATTCCATCTGCTGCAACAACTATCTTTGCCCTAATCGATTTGATTTCTAAGGGTTGGGAATTTGTCTCCGAATTCTGGGGTTGCATTTCTTCTGCTTGCTGCCCACCTTCCCAATTGGCATAGGGGTTTGCTTCTATCCTTGCATCAGATAAGTAATCTACCCGCACACACGCAATCTCTGGCTCATCCACTACATTAATACAACGGTGATTCGCTTTAACCCGCTCTTGGGAAAGTAAGTGTCTCAAGGTAGTCTGTAAATCATACCAAGCTATTGAGACTCGACCCTCCCCATAATCTTTAAACCAGTCATCGAAGTTTAGAGAGATGGAGAAAACTTGCTGTCCTTGCAAATTCCTTTGAACCCATCGCAACAAATTTTTTGGAGACTTTGCCTCTTGTTTTTTTTCGGCTTTATCCTCATCATTAGATGGTTTAGGCTTAAAAAGCTTATTACCGTTTGTTTTAACGTTTTCATAAGCCTCAGAATCTAAATATTTGAGAGCTTTTAATCCATTGGGGAGAAGGTCTATCACCTGACCCGCTGGGCGAAAGGCACTCGTTTGATCGATGACTAACAGATTTTCAATACCTCGTTGGCGTAAACCAAGGGCAGTTGCTAAGCCGATAGGGCCTGCGCCAACCACTACCACATCGTAGATTTTTAGAAGAGAATTCATATTATTAATATTCTGCCTGTGTGGTTTTTCTCTGACAATATTAGCTGTTGAAACATCATCAAAACGGCGTCTTTACTTGTAGATGGAGGGTTTGTCCGGATTGTGGATGCAGGAATCGCAGTTCCCTGGCATGTAAATGTAATCGACTGGCAACTGCACGGCATCCATAGAGGCGATCGCCCAAGATGGGTACCCCAAGTCCTCTCGAATCAGCCGCGTGAACCCTGAGCTGATGGGTGCGTCCGGTTAGGGGAATAAACTCTACACGAGTTGAGTCTCCTTCCCTTGCTATGACCTGAAAGTGCGTGAAGCTGGGTTTGCCGTGTTGCCAATCAACTTTCTGATAGGGACGATTTTCAGGATTTCCCCACAGTGGTAGTTTGATCGCACCTTGCTCGGTTGTCACACAACCGGAAAGTACGGCTTCATAAACCTTGTGAACCTGCCGCTGTTGGAACTGCTGGCTGAGTTGACAATAGGTTTGGCGATCGCGTGCCAACAGGAGGATACCTGACGTTTCCTGATCCAAGCGATGCACAGCCATAAGCGCCATGCCCTCTGGTAACAGATGACGCAAGCGACTGAGGACACTATCAAAAGTATCCCTATAACGACCGGGCACCGAAAGTAATCCGGCGGGTTTGTTTACCGCAATCAGCCATTCATCTTGATAAACAATGGGTAGCGTCTGCTCCGGTTGGCGAAGTTCGGAAGTGACCTCTCTTCTTGTAAAAGAGGGGCTTGTTATACCAATTGGCTTTTTCAATGTCACATCCCACACCCCCCCAGCCCCCCTTGTTAAGGGGGGAGCAAGAAAAGAATAAGCATCAAACCCAATTGCTATTACTCCCCCTTCCCTAGTAGGGTGTGTTCTCAAACGCGGAGATCCCCCCCAGCCCCCCTTGTTAAGGGGGGAGAATTCAGTCAAAGTCCCCCTTTTTAAGGGGGATTTAGGGGGATCTGACTCCAACGGGACACTTTGAAAACACGTCCCAGAGGCAGGGGGGTTCGGTCTCCATTTCAGCAATCCCGAAAGCAGAAACCCCATCAATGGTTGACAGCGTTCTGCACAAGCGCCATAGAAGTTTCCCTGAACTTTATCCCGATCCGCTGAAGACGGCCCCCACCAAAACTCTGCCATTGCTAGTGGTTTTAGACCCTGTATTGCCGCATAGTGCAGCAGCTTCGGCGCACAACAATCTCCTGTACCAGTCGGCATCCAACCTCCTGGCATCAATTGCTGCAAGGATAGAGATTGACCCGAAAAATTAGTCAGGCTGTATGCCGCATACATCTGAGCCTGCAATTGGCGGGACAAGGTTTTACGCTGTTGTTTCAGTTCCCGAATCCGCTGATTTGCCGCTTCAATCTGCTGCTTGAGCGGTTGTAACACTACATTTTGCTGACGTTTGAGTTGCCGTCGCTCAATTCCATGCCGACGGCTTTCTTCGTTGAGTTGTTCGAGGGCAAGAGTGAGGGTTTCGCCTGTAAGTGTTTCGCACAGTACCTGACGTTGTTCGTGACGTTGATGTTTGCCATCTCGATGGCGATCGCTCATTTGTTGCAACTGCTGCTCAAACTCGCGAGACAGCGTTTCGTACTGCTGCCTTGGAGGAAGTTGCTTGAGGGTAATTAGTTCCTGCTTAATAGCTTCCAGTTCAGCTAAAGTGCAGGCTTCCTCTAGAGCAACTTGGTCTCGTCCCGGAATTGGCGGTACCCAGCCTTCGATGGAGCTTTGACCATTGAGAAGACCGGAGAAGGCTTTGAGTACTCTTTGTTCACCATTTGGGAGTTCCACCAGCAGTATTCCATACATCTTGCCCTCATGGGAATAACAGTTATGGTTAGCAAGATATTGCATCAAACCTGTTGCGATCGCTTCAGCCATTGGGGTACGGGGCAGTCTCAGCAGCTCACCGCTTTGAGGACAAAACCCTTCGTAGTAATAGCTCGCAGAGGAGTTGCTAACCGCACAATTGCAGTCGATGAAATCTGAAAGCGGATGAAGAATCACCGGGGGCATAATATTAAGCCACATCATTGGGTACGCTATGCACTCGCCTTCTCTTCGAGCCCGACGCGAACAGCAGCAGTAAAGCCGATCACCAGTGAGAATGCAGTAAGCGATCGCTTATCGAACTGTGACAGTTAAGGTTAAATCGCTCATACCCCAAACTTCCAAGAACTGACGAAATAACTCTTCACTGGCTGATGTCATATCCCCATCCGAGTCAATGATTCCACCCTCAATCAGCTTTCCCCCATCGGTTTGCAAATGCAATCGTAATTCACCCTCATCGCCTTTGTGAAGAATCAACCGACCTCTTGCCAGGACTTGCCCCGCACGACTACTAATTGCACACCGCATTACTGAAAATTCCCCCAGTTTTAAACGACATCCTTAACCATGATGCCAGGATATTCGCAGACTAATGCTCACGAGTAGATTTATCGTGAGGCGGACATCTGATTCGTCTAGACTAAGCTGGCTGAGATGCAGCAGCGAATTGAGAGTTTGGCACAATTGAGATAGGCGATCGCTACTGCCGCCAATTGGTGGTTAGAACTCGCTGGATGAGAAAGCTAGCTCATGTGGGACTCTCCCAAGTACGGATTGATGAGTGAACACTCTGATCAAACTATCGCGGAACAGCTTCTTTCTGACCTCAGACAAGAGAAGCACTTAGTTGATTTGATTATTCGAGGATGTATCGAACTACGGTGGGCGATCGCACATGACGAGAAGGAAACTGCCGAAGCGATGATTTACAACGCTTTTGAGACTTATGCCCTTGCTAGAGGCATGTCCCTAAAAGCAGCAGAGAGATTTTGTGAGCAACACCTAGAAGAATTGATTGACTCCGTTCTAGCGATTCTGTAGTCAAGCCAATCGCCTAGTGCCTGAAGGCAGAAGGCACCGGAGCTAAGCGTGATGAGGCAGAAGGCTTTTGTGAAAGAAAGGTTATACAGTAAACCTTGTAGCCTTTTTCAACTGGATAGTGATTTCCGCCACGCTGCACTAGCCTTCTTAGATTGACAAGACCCTAGAAGAATCAATCTTACCCTCTCGTATATTTATGAAATAAATGCATAAGTCGTTGAGTATTTTCTCCAGGTTTTCCTTGAGAGATGGATATCTCGTCAACTTGAACAATAGGCATAATTTCTTTCGTCGAAGATGTTATAAATGCTTCCTCACAACTACTCAGCTCGCTATAATCAATCGCTTCTTCAACTACCTCGAAATAATTTTCAGCAAGTTCTAAAACAACCGCTCTTGTAATTCCATTTAAAATATTTTCTTTAGGCGTAATCAGCTGAGACCCTCGAAAAACAAAGAAATTGGTAGTCGTCCCTTCCAACACATGCCCCTGCTGGTTCCTATATAAGGCTTCAACAGCATTAGTCAGTTTAGCTTGTTGCAGAGCCCCAATCGCAGAGATATAATTCAGACTTTTAGCTTTAGGAAAAAATCGTTCAACCTGCACAGTAATAGCTTTGACTCCTTGTTCATAATAGTCTTTGGGATATTCAGAAACAGGACTAACGATCACCATGAGACTCGGTTGACCGAGAGGAGTAATAAAGTCAGTTGAAACCCCACCCGTAACGACAATTCGGATATTCGCTTCTGGGAGATGATTGTGTCCAAGTGTATTTTGAGCGATCGCTTCTATCTCTTCAGTTGACCACGGGATAGTTAAGCCAATTAATTTCGCGGAATTTTGCAGCCTTTGGATATGTGCTCGGAGTCTAAATGGCACTCCCTGGTAAGTGCGGAGGAAATCAAATACTCCATACCCTCGTACAATTCCTAAATCATTGAGTGGCAGGCTAGCTTGGTCAAATGGGATGTATTTCCCATTCAGATAGCAAATCGTTTGAGTCATTTTCTATTCAGCTATATAGCCCTTATCGATTGGATGCGGTACACTTTTAACTTCTCTACAAACCTCTCTCTTACAAGGAGAGAGGCTTTGAAATTCGCGCCCTTCCAAGAGTAAAAGTTTTTCCTTTTCCCTCTTGTAGGGGAGGGTTAGGGAGAGGTGGGAACCGCAGCTTTAGTGATAGCGAAGCGAGACGAAGTCTGGAGGGGGGGGGTTAGGTCTGACTGTACTCCATTCATTTGAGAATCGCTATAAGTCTTTTGGGGATTTTGTGTGAATACAATAATACTCAGTCATCGTCTCCAATGGACTACAACTTGAAAATTGCCATTCAATAGGCGGCTTACAGACTTTAATTTGGAACGTCTCAAGTCAATAGCTACCTAGGGAGCCGGTCAAGAAGTCAAGGTTGACAAAATCTACTTTCTGGGGATGGGCGAAGCATTCGGAGACTAATTTATAGTAAGTGTCCAGGATTTTCCGTCCGAATGCTTCGCCCCTACAACTTTCATATTATGGCTCTC
>NZ_DATNPA010000425.1:0-4483 GCF_036703385.1 Allocoleopsis sp.
GAGTAACAATCACCCGTTAGATGGTGGTAATTCAGTCAAGTACTTGAACTAATAAACAATGACATCCACAATAGGCGATCGGGGCAGAACGATGAACTCTACACTAATTACTGACGAAATACCCAACTTCAACGAAGCCCATATTGATTTTATCGAGACTACGCCTTTACCTCAGTCTCACCAGATTAAAGAGAGATGGAGAGGGGCAATCGCGAACTTAGAACAGCAGAACATTGGCTGGCTCGACATTCTCAGCGTCATGGCAAATATCGCAGAGCAACAGTGGGATGAACAGCTTGTCGAGGTACCCAAGCCCCTAACTCGTCAGTTGAAGCGACATAGGAAAGTCCTCCGCGATCTTTGAGTGCAAGCAAGCACTTCAGCGATTGGAGTCAATTGTTGTCTTAAGTGGCGTTAGGACTGGGAACTCTAAACATTCCGGGTTGTTCCGATCGAATAGAGAAGTAGTAAGTTTCTTCCTTTTCCTAGAACAACCGATGAGACTCCGTACCTGGATAGGAATTGTTTTTGCCCTAGCCTTACCTTTACTCTGTTTGTCTCTAGTATTAACTTTAGTCAGCAATCAGCAAAGCGATCGCTCTTGGAGGAGAGAGCAACCTCGTTCGTATCACAATCAACCAGAACCTATCGTTGAGTGATGTTGCACCCCTCCTCTGACTTTTACGACAGAAGTCAAACAGTGATGCTCATGGAATTTTTTGCCTCTTCTCTGGATAATTGCGATTTCGCCTGTTGTGCCAGATATTCAGCCAACTGAGCTTCAATCTGTTCCTTAACAATCTGGCGATACTCGAGAAAATGCTCGATTTGAGCGCAGGTGGATAAATAACTACTCAAACCGCCCGGATTATGTCGGTACATACTCAATAAATTGCGCCAAAACTGCCAACGAGTCTTGCGCAAAACGCCCTGCCGCCAGCCAATGGTAAGAAACGCCCGAATCACCGGCCAATTTAACTTCTTCTTCGAGGATTTTCCTTTCTTGGGATACGTTGCCTCTCCTAAGATGCGATAGTGGCGGTAGGTGCGATCTAGAAAGCGTGCTGGATCGTACAGTTGCCAAAAGGCATCGACATATTCACGGGCAATCTCTTCTAGGGGACGAGTTGGCACAAAGTTCATCAATGTAGCTTGATTGATATCAGCAGATTCGCTACGCAGGCGTCCCTCTTGCTTGAGACGGTTCCAGAGGGCTGTATCGGGTAGTGCTTGCAACATGCTGAAGAGGGCTGTGGGAATTGCTGTTTGCTCAACGAAGCGAACAATACGAGAACCGGCCCCCGCTTTTTCGCCATCAAAGCCAATAATGAACCCAGCCATTACCCGCAATCCCGATCGCGTAATGGCATGTACGGACTCGCTGAGAGAGTCTCTGGTGTTCTGGAACTTCTGAGTTAGGGCTAAACTCTCCTCGTCTGGTGTCTCAATGCCTAAAAACACAGCCCCAAAATTACACTGCACCATTAGATCCATCAATTCTTGGTCTTTTGCCAAATCGACTGAGGCTTCCGTCGCAAACGAGAAGGGATACCCGTGCTCGACCATCCAAGGTTTTAATTCCTTGAGAAATAGCTTGACATTGCGCTTATTGCCAATAAAGTTATCGTCCACCATAAAAATGCTGCGCCGCCAACCCAACTCATACAGACGTTCTAGTTCAGCCAGGAGTTGTGCTGGGGTTTTAGTACGAGGTTTGCGGCCGTAGAGGACGATGATGTCGCAGAATTCGCACTGAAAGGGACAGCCTCGCGAAAACTGAACTGACATTTCGGAATAAGCGTCAAACTCTAGTAAATCAAAGCGAGGAATGGGCGTTTCCGTCACATCCGGCTTTTCTCCCCCACTGCGGAAAACCCCTTCTGTTTCTCCCCGTTCAATGGCTTCCACGAATAGAGGTAAGGTAATTTCCCCTTCATCCAAAATCAAATAGTCTGCGCCCGACGATTTAGCTTCATCAGGTAAGGCAGTTGGGTAGGGGCCACCGACAGCAACAGCTTTTCCTCGCCGTTTTGCTTCCTGAATTTGCCTGAGGAAATCCTCCTTTTGCACGATCATTGCTGAAAGGATAACTAAATCTGCCCAATCCCACTCCGCTTCTGTGACTTGCCTGACATTGCGGTCTACTAGTTTAAATTCCCATGTTTGGGGCAGAATGGCTGCTACTGTGACTAAACCTAAGGGCGGCAACATTGCCTTACGACCCAGCAACGCCAATGTTTTCTCAAACGACCAAAAACTTTTAGGAAACAGGGGATATAAAAGTAAAACTTTCACGTAACGTCAAACCTCAATTTGCACTCTTAGTTTGTCTGCTTTGGTGATGCACCATTGACGATGAGGCAGCCATGCTCTACATCGCTAAGCTGTTTTGGACTTTACACAGCGAGATCGGATTGCACCCGGATAAAACAGCCTCTTCCGATACACCCAAGCAATGACAAGACTGATGTCCTAGAACATCAGTCACTTCAAAACTGGCTATGGCAACTAATTCGCGATCGCCTTGACTTTCTGACTGGTGTCTTCCATCTCATCCACTTTTAACTTCGCCTCTTGGGCGAAAAACTCACTTAATTGAGCTTCAATCTGATCGCGCACAATCTGGCGATACGCCAAAAAATGCTCGTTGTGAGCACAGACGGTGAGGTAATGGTCCCAGACACCAGGGTTATTCTTGATAATGCTAAATAGGTGGTGCCAGAACTTCCAGCGCGTCTTGCGCTTCACTCCCTGACGCCAAGCGATAATCAACAGTGCCTTGAGATCGACTACACTTGGGACTTTGGCAGGAGGCTTACATTTTGGTGCTCCTAGCATCAAGAAATGGCGATAGGTACGATCCAAAAAGCGCTCCGGCTCATATAGCTCACAAAACGCCTCAACGTATTCTCTGGCAATTTCTTCTAGAGGTCGAGTTGGGATAAAGTTCATCAACGTCGCCTGGTCAATATCGCTGCCTTTGCTAAGCAAGCGTCCCTCTTTTTCTAATCTCTCCCAGAGGGCTGTATTGGGTAAAGCCTGTAATATTCCAAATAGACCTGTGGGAATTGCCGTTTGCTCGATAAACTGGACGATGCGCGAACCCGCCCCAGTTTTTTCCCCATCAAAGCCAATAATGAATCCAGCCATCACCCGTAACCCTGCTCGTGTGATGATTTCTACCGAGTCCCTGAGCGTGGTGCGAGTATTCTGGAATTTCTTAGTCAGTTCCAAGCTGGCTTCATCGGGCGTCTCAATTCCTAGAAACACCCCGTTAAAATTGCACTCAACCATCAGATCCATCAGTTCTTGGTCTTGGGCGAGGTCAACGGAAGCTTCGGTATTAAAGCTGAAGGGATACTGGTGTTCGGCTTGCCAAACTTTCAATTGTTTGAGGAATAACTTGACATTGCGCTTATTGCCAATGAAGTTGTCATCCACCATGAAGATGCTACGACGCCATCCGAGTTGGTAGAGATAATCCAACTCGGCTATAAGTTGTTCAGGGGTCTTAGTCCGAGGTTTGCGACCGTAAAGGACGATGATGTCACAAAATTCACACTGAAAGGGACAACCCCTAGAAAACTGTACTGACATGGAATCGTAAGCATCCAATTCCAATAAATCAAAGCGGGGAATTGGTGTTGTCGTCACATCGGGTTTTTCGCCACCCGCACGGAAAATTCCTCCCTTCTCCCCACGCTGAATCGCTTCGACAAACAGGGGTAGGGTAATCTCACCTTCATCCAATATCAGGTAATCCGCCCCTGCTTCTATGGCTTCATGAGGGACAGACGTTGGGTAAGGACCACCACAGGCAACTCGCTTGCCTCGCTGTTTCGCTTCTCGAATTTGTAGGAGTAAATCTTTTTTCTGAACAATCATTGCGGAGAGAATGACGATTTCTGCCCACTCCCATTCTTCCTCGGTGACAGCAGGAACGTTCCGGTCTACTAACTTGAATTCCCACTCTTGGGGCAAAATTCCCGCTACTGTCACTAAGCCCAAAGGTGGTAGTAAGACCTGGCGATCGACTAACTCTAAAACTTTTTCAAAAGACCAAAAACTTTTAGGGAACAGAGGGTATACAAGCAAAACCTTCATTTGAGGTCAAATCTCATTTTAACTACGGTTTATCTGCTCTCTTGACGCACTCCCGATCGGAGAGACAGTACTGTTCAATGTTGCCCAGCTATTTTTCAAATGTTTTTCAGATCTACACAGCACTCAGCCTGTAGCCGGATAAAACAGCTCAGCCATTACAGGACAAGCACTTGCCCTCAGGAGTGCTATCTGAAAAGCGATCGCTTTTTGGATAGTTCAAAGGCTTGACACCCAGAAAAACGTTTACTAGTTGCTGACTTTATCATAATTTCATAAATCAGCGCTAAATGCCTACCGTTTAAAAAGCAATCGCAAATTTTTTTACGGAGCTTATTCTGAGCTTTAGAATTTTAAAAGATTGACAATCTGACTAAACAGC
>NZ_DATNPA010000426.1:0-11697 GCF_036703385.1 Allocoleopsis sp.
TAGAGTCGATTACATTGAAAATGCTCTAGCAGAGGGTCAGACTTTTGCTCACTAATCAAATCCGCCATTAACACGGCTGTTGCTGGTGCCAAAAGAATGCCATTGCGGTAGTGACCCGTCGCCAGAGTAAGATTTTCGCAATCACTCGCGCCGAGAATGGGTAATTCATCGGGTGTTGTCGGTCGAAATCCCCACCAGCACTCTTGTATCGGCCAATCCTGCAATTCCGGGTATAAACGTATTGCTTGTGCCAGCAGGGTTTGAATTCCTTTGGGAGTGTTGTAAGGCGCAAAGCCGACATCCTCAACCGTTGCCCCGATTAGAATCCGCCCGTCTCGACGCGGCACGATATAAGTGTCGGAACCGTAGAGTACCCGCTGTAACGGTAAAGACTGACGCTGGTCTTGGGGCACCTGCACCGATAACATCTGCCCTTTTTTGGGACGGATTGGCAGAGGCAACAACTGACTCGACCAGGAACCCGTTGCCAGGACGTAATGGTCGGCTTGAAATTCACCCGCAGAGGTTCTCACCTCACGAACCCGGCAATTTTGCTGTTCTATGGCTTCAACGTCAATCCCTTCGCGGAGATTAACACCTAATTCTTGGGCAGCCAAACGCAAGGCTTGAGCGAGTTCCCGGTTATCCACCTGTCCATCTTCGGGATACCACCACCCCCCCACGACATCGGCACCCAAACCGGGCTGATACAAATGAATGGCATCTCGGTCTAACCATTGACTGGCCTTGCCTTGAAAATCTGTTGGCTGTTCATACACGGGTGCTAAAATCCCGCTAGGCCAGTAGCCTGTCGTCACACCGGTTAGCTGTTCAAGTTTGCGAATCCATTCAGGATACAGCGATCGCGATCGCAGGCATAAATCCAACATGGGACTTTGGGGAATGCCTTCGGCAAAAGGAGCCAACATCCCTGCGGCTGCTAGAGTAGACCCTTGTTTGAAATCACGGGTCACAACGGTTACTGTTGCACCCCGCAACTTGAGTTCGACGGCGATCGCTAAACCGATAACGCCGCCGCCGATAATGAGAATGTCACTTGCTGCGTTCATTATGAAAAATCTAGACGCGCCTCGGGCACGCCTACACAGTTGTTCGTTACTGCCTTAAACCTAGAAACAAACAACTCAAAACTCAAGCTTTTTACTTTACCATAGTGCAGGCAACCCTTGGTTACTGCCTGATTGCCCAGTCCCCGTGTTGGTTGCTTCGGGATTTAAATTATCATCCGGTGACTGTGAGTTTGTCTGAGTACTGTTTTGGGCTTGCCTAGCTGGCTGAGAAGCTCGTTGCACCTGCGTTCGCGTACCGCCTTGGTTTTGTGTTGCTTCTGGAGAATCACCGGCTTGATTTGCACTTTGATTCCGACCCAGGAAGGGAACTCTATTACAGCCTGTTACTGTGCCAACAAGAGCAGTAACAACTACTACCCTGATCATTAATCCAATAAATTTGTTCATAACCTGGGTCTAATCACAAATACTACAAGCCGTCAATCGAAAGAAGCTATCAAAACTAATCAGTTAATAGTTACTTTTTCTCCGCTTTTTTAGGCATGGCTGCGACTCCAGACTTCAGATTACCAGCCTTGGTGCTAAATTACTAGCAGATGGGCGTGCAGGGTCAGTAAGACCCTCAATCCGTCGTTTTGAAAGAAAAAGCCGGAGCGATAAGTCGCAGACGCAGCCAAAATAACCGAGCAACCCTATAGTTAGAGAACCAACACCCAGAAGCGTATCAAGCACACTCTACCAAAGTGCGGGTACTGGTTCGTCAGTGTTGGATGGTGGTGGTGGCGGATTCGTCGCGTCTGGATTGGTCGTCGCATCCGGTGCTTGTGCAGTTGTCTGAGCACTATTGAGAGCCTGTGTAGTTCTATTAGGCTGACTGGCACCTAAAGTCCTTGTCTGTTTAGCGGGTTGGACGACTGTACGCTGTTGAGGTGTTTCTAATCGGTTTGCACTCTGATTTCGCCCCAGGAAGGGAAAGCGCCAACCAATAGCTGCTCCTGCCAGCGCGGCAACGGCAACCGCCATGATAATTACTCCAATAAATCTGTTCATACCTGGGTTAAAAACAACTCCGTATGTCCGTCAATTAGAAAACATATCAAAACTAACATTTATTTTTTTGAAGTTCCGTACTATGATTTTTTTCTTTGAACTTCTTTAAGAACATGGCGAGTTCAGAGCCTGTTTCCCTATCTCTGCCTTCAGCTGCGACAGATGCGATCGCACTGGGGCAGCCGAACTTTAGCCCATCACTTCCCCATGAGCCTGTCCTCTGGTGAAGCCCCAGGAATCACCCAATAGCTCTAAAAGGCTTACAAATTACACAAGCACATCTACCAAAGGGGTGGTTTGACGGAGGTGTCTGATGGTTCTTGTTGCGTGTCTGTTGCCCCTGACGATGAAGACGATGAAGTCGTGTTTGGTGCTTGCGCCAATCCTTGCGGTGGGTTTCGCTGATTACGGGATTGCGCCTGTCCTAATTTGCGAGATTGAACATTTGTTTGCCGAGTTCCTAGTGTCTGGTTACTCTCATTTCGTCCTCCCGTGAAGGGAAATTGCCAGCCAAGCGCTGCTCCTATTAGAGCGGCGATCGCCGCTACCATGATAATTAACCCGATAAATCTGTTCATACCTGAGTTAAAACAAAGAATAGTCCGTCTATCTATCTACAAGATTGACACTCCAACGGCTTAAAGCGCGTTGGATTCTTGGTTCACAGACTCGCCGTTAAACGACTGGATTGCTCCAACCGCCCAAGAGAGCAAATCTCCCCAAGCGTAAGTTCCGCTATGTCCTAGCGTACTGAGCGCTAATTTCAGGATGTTGATGGCGGCGTTCACGTCCCTATCTTCAATGAACCCACAATGTGGACAGACATGGGTTCTTGTTGATAGGGACTTTTTCACTTTCTGACTGGTGTTATGGGGCGGTACGGCAATCGTTACCTTCCCATACTTAAAGCCAAAATATTCTAACCACTGACGGAACGTTGACCAACCAGCGTCACTGATAGATTTAGCCAGATGTCGATTCTTTACCAGCCCTTGAACATTTAAGTCTTCATAGGCTACCAAGTCGTTAGATTGGATGACGGAATACGCAACTCGCTTGCAGTATTCTTTTCGTTGCCTGCTTACTCTTAAATGCTTCCGAGCATATCGTTGTCTCGCTTTGTGATAGTTTTTTGACTGCGGTTTAGCGCCCTTTACGAACTTCTTACAGTTGTCATAAAACCGAGCAATTGCCGCCCAAGCACGTTCAGCCGCAGCTTGTCTAGCCATTGAGTTGAGTTCGTCAGCAAAGGAAAATTCTGCTGCTAACACAGCGCAATATTTATTGAGGTCATATTTTCCCATTTTTTCGTTATCCATCCAATACCTTAAGCATTTAATTTTGGACGAATTGAGATGTGCGAATAGCCTCATCAATCGCTCTGTATTGAGCGTCTTTTGCTTTGATTTTGAACTCGAAAATTATCATGGCACCGACCTAACCACCACAGTTATTATGCTAAATGTACTTCGCATAACTTGCTTATTAAGTTTCGTAACTTGTGTACTTCGGGATTGGTCTGCATAGGGACGGAGCAGACCCGCTTTATATCCCACAAATAAGGATGTGGGATATAAGGCGTTTCTATAATCCCAACCAATAGCAATTAGTTGGTACTCTCCAACGGCTGAAAGCACATTCGATATCTTGGCTCAATCAACCGTAGGAAGGCTTTCAAAATGTAGCTTCGAGCGTGATTTTCCGAAAGTGACACAAGAGCGTTAAGGTAAATATTTCTGCACGACCTGCCAACCCGTCAATGAAACCCAGGTAAATCCTACCAACAGCGCAATATTTGTCCCAACATGAACGGCACGCGCCCAATCCCGTTCTGTACTAATCAGGGTCGCACTGCCTGCTGAAAGTACAACCAGAAATACCACAGACAATCCAGCGATTAAGTGTCCTGAGTGCCCTAAAGTACCGAAATGACCCAGGGTGCCCACAATTCCGATCGCTAGCAGCAGCAAGACCAAACCCACCATCACCCAACCGATTATCAGGTGTAAAGACCCCAACCAACGGGGTTGTGGACGATGAGATTGGCGTCCAGAGTATAGAGCAAACCCAGTGACACTCAGCAGAAAATAGGCTAGGAGGGACAAACCCATTGACCAAGCCGCTATTTTCCAAAGCCAGATAAACGAAGGCAGATTCACACAATAAGCCCCCGAAGGGGTGGGGAGAGCGTTCTCCTCCCATCATAAAAGTAAGGGGTTGCCGTATTTGGCAACCCTTTTCTCAATCTGACTCTAGGAAAGCGACTCTAGCCGAGAGTCGCGAAAGTTAAAGTTTCTTTGGTTAATCGAATCTTATTATTGACGACTTCCACCGATTGCTTCGGCGTGGTAGGTTCTACAAAGGGTTTTGCTATGGGTGGTTCTAAAGCATTGTCATCTTCATCTACACGTAAGCGATCGCAAGGAATCGTATCTGAAAGGATTGCACTGGCCATCATGCCGGAGTGAATCTCCAGTTGAGCTTTGCCTAGGGCTTGAAACACTAGGCGCTGTCCTGGAAACACAACACGCTCAAAATACCAGTTGGGAATGTTTGTTATACGGGCGATCTGTATATGGCTAGTGGCATTCACATAGCAGCAGAGAATGTGTTGATTTTCGTTATCAGATGGGAGAGGATCAAGAATCTGAGCCATAACTGCCAGTGGATTAAAGAGTTCAGCTTGTTATTACATCCCTCAAGTTAGCACCTGCGATCCCCACTGGCTGTAAACCCTACTACCAATCACGTCTTCTAGGGGCTAGCAATTTAGGAATCCGGTGATTAATCCTCTGGATTGTGCTTTTTTCGCGCCTTCCTGGGCAAAAGTTTCAAAATTCAAGAAAGAACGAACTTTTTAGCCCACTGTATCTAAGCCAGCGGTCTGATTACTCTTGCTTTTGTCGTTTTTTCTTCTTTCAAAAAAAATACCACACAGTTGAGAGAAGTCGGTAATCTTGTTAAAGTTAAGTTATATGAACAATCTTTTCAGAATTAGAGTTACTACTCCCTCACCAAGCAGAGGGAGCTGGAAACGCCTGACCCAGCGTCAGCCGAGAGCCAGCTTGCTCAGGGTGGATGTAACCTGGACGCTTAAAGTGGGAGAACAACTCAAAACGCTCTCATTAAGCCAATACGATGCTCATCTGCTCTGAGGGTTACTCAAGGATTTATGTTTTGAGCCAGTGACTTATAAAAAACAACATCTGTAACACGAAGTTAACAATGCCACAGAAAATCCTCTATGTTCGCCTTCCCTGTAATCCAATCTTTCCGATTGGTGTGGTCTACTTAGCCGATCACGTCCACAAGTTGTTTCCAGAGGTTGAGCAGCGCATCTTTGACTTGGGAACTGTACCTCCCCTAGATTTTGCCAGTGCCCTTGATACCTGCGTGGACGAATTTCAACCGACACTGTTGGTGTTCTCCTGGCGTGATATTCAAATTTATGCGCCCGTGGGAGGTCGAGGCGGCAACCCCCTGCAAAACGCCTTCGAGTTCTACTATGCCCGCAACCCCTTCGTAAAGCTCAGGGGAGCTTTGGGGGGTCTGCGTCTAGCAGCTTCTTACTACACGGAACTCTGGCGCAACCTCGGTTTGATTAAGCAAGGCGTTAAACGTGCCCAAAAATACAATCCAGAGGCGCGTGCTATTGTGGGCGGGGGGGCGGTCAGTGTGTTTTATGAACAACTGGAAAATAAGCTTCCAAGTGGAACGATTGTTTCGGTGGGTGAAGGAGAAGCTTTACTAGAGAAACTTCTCAGGAATCAAGGGTTTCAGAATGAGCGCTGTTATGTGGTTGGGCAGACAAAACCGCGCGATCGCTTAATTCACGAGCAACCCGCTCCCCTGGAAAAAACGGCTTGCAATTACGACTACATCCAGCAAATCTGGCCTAGCTTCGATTATTACCTGCAAGAAAACGACTTCTATATAGGTGTGCAAACAAAGCGAGGTTGCCCGCACAATTGCTGCTATTGCGTCTATACAGTCGTGGAAGGGAAACAGGTACGGATCAACCCAGCGGATGAAGTAGTGGCTGAGATGCGCCAGCTTTATGAGCGCGGCGTCCGTAACTTCTGGTTTACCGATGCTCAGTTCATCCCAGCGCGGCGGTTTATGGATGATGCCGTGGAACTCTTGCAGAGAATTATCGACTCCGGCATGACGGATATTCATTGGGCCGCTTATATTCGGGCAGACAATCTGACGCCCCAACTGTGCGAGCTGATGGTAAAGACCGGCATGAATTACTTTGAAATTGGTATCACCAGTGGCTCTCAAGAACTAGTCAGGAAGATGCGGATGGGTTACAATCTGCGCACCGTCTTACAAAACTGCCGTGATTTGAAAGCGGCTGGCTTTAATGACCTGGTTTCTGTCAATTACTCCTTTAATGTAATCGATGAACGACCAGAAACCATTCGTCAGACGATTGCGTATCACCGAGAGTTAGAGCGAATATTTGGCGCGGATAAAGTGGAACCCGCTATCTTCTTCATTGGGTTACAGCCCCACACTCACTTAGAAGAGTATGCTTTTGAAAATAACATTCTCAATCGAGACTATGACCCAATGAGTTTAATGCCTTGGACAGCGAAAAAACTGCTGTGGAATCCAGAACCTTTAGGCTCATTCTTTGGGGAAGTCTGTCTCCAAGCATGGCGGGTCAACCCCAATGACTTTGGTCGCGAGGTGATGAAGATTTTGGAAGAACGGTTCGGTTGTGCCGATTTAGAGGAAGCACTCACGGCTCCCATTGAACCGAAGCAGGCACACCAGAAACAATTGGTAGCTCTCACGAGTTAAAGCTAGAAAGGTTGAAGGTTGAAGGTTGGTGTGTCTTGGCGTAAACTTCCAATTTGCTAACATTCAACTACATCGCTAACTAACCTTCAACCTCCAACTCACTAACGTTCAACCTTCAACTTGCTAACATTCAACTTTTCTATCCATGCTGGAAGGGTCAATTTTACAAAAGTTAGAAGCAGCCCATCGAGGAAGTAAAAGACCTCTGAACTTTGGGGTTTATTACAAAAATACCCTGGTTGCTCTGTGCCATGCTCTGGAAGACTTCATTCTGGAGTCTGGCGGTACGCCTCTGATGATTACGGCTTTCCAGCGAGGTAAGTGGTATTTGAAAGAGGCAGAGCGTTATGGAGATTTAGCGGATAAGGCGTCTCATGTGGTGATTATGGCGACAGCCGATGCAGGCTTTGCCGAACACCCAACGAGCCAACGCTCGAATGTGGCGCTGGTGAATCTGACCCCGGATGATCCCGTGGCTCAAGAGTGGCATCTGATGATTCTGTCGGAGACGTACTCTGCTATGGTGCTATGTCAAGAGTTATCGTCAACGGATTACGGTCCGACCGGAGTACCAGAGAATGACCTTGAACGCAAGTTCTATGGATTTTGGACGTTTGAAGCCGAACTGGTGCAGGAGACAATGGAGCTAGCGATCGCTCATATCGGTCATTACGCTCCAGACTTGCAGCAAGCCTTGAAAAGGCAAATACAGACAATTACAGCCGCCTATGGTACCAAACCGCGAGATGATATTGGGATAGTGGTGACCCGTGTGGTGGATTATCTTCAACATAGTCAAGAAGATGTCTCTCACATTGGGGAAAGTGAACTGTTTGCCGCGCCGATTCATGAGCAGGAATTGGATGAAAACCTTGTATCTAGCGAGATGCAGGCATTTTTGCGGATGGCACAGCTGATCGACCAAGCCAATGCGGCCAATCCCTTGGCAGCGGCTGAGATAGCCGCAATGGCAGAGGCAATGGGACAGTTGTTGGATTTACCGTCCTGGCAACTGAAGCGTCTGCGTCTGGCGGGGTTGCTGCATGGGTTAGGTTCGTCCTTGATGACAGCTGTTCATTCCCAGGAAGAAGCTCCCAGTTGCTCTTTAACTTCGGCAGTGCAAGCATTACGAGTGATGCCCCGCATGAGAGCGATCGCCCAAATCATCACCCATCAAACCGAGTGGTGGGATGGTACTGGTACGCCAGCCGGGTTAGCTTATGATGCCATTCCCTTAGAGTCGAGAATTCTAGGATTGGTGGCTCACTTTCAGTGGCATGTTAGACAGCTACGGATGTCATCCGAAGGAGAACAGACAACGCCAAATCTCGAAGAGATCTTATCCAAAGCGTTGATGGAATGTCAGCGCCGAGCAGGCGAAGCCTTTGACCCTAAACTGGTTGAAGCTCTCGCTTTACTGGTGATGGGAATGCAACAAGGCATGAGTTTGCAGGTCAATCAACCTAAAATTGCAGCAGGGATGTGGTTGCTCGATTCCCATCCGAATGAAGAGTTGATAGCTAGCAAGTTGAAGGTTGAAGATTAGAACATTCAACTTGCCACCGTCCAAGGTTCAATGTTTATCTAGGTCAACCTAATTTTTTTGAGTTAAGTGATGGAGATAGAAGCAATTCGCTCTGGGAAACTCAAGCAACTACCAGGAGTCGATTTAGAAGAGGAAGATCTTTCTAACAGTCAACTGGAGCGTATTAACTTGGCTGGGGCGACACTGGCGGGAGCCAATTTCTCTGGCTCCAATCTCAATGGTGCCCGTTTAGATGGCGCTAACTTGGTTGGAGCCAAACTCGCCACCGCCGATTTACGAGCCAATTTCCTCGGTGCCAACTTGATGCAAGCCGATTTGAGCAGTGCAGATTTGCGGGGTAGCAATCTCCGAGGTGCCAACTTAATGGGCGCAAAGCTTCCGAAGGCGACTTTGGCAGGCGCATTTTTGAGTGGTGCCAACCTGATGGGAGTCAACTTGCAAGGCGTTGATTTACGCGGTGCCGATCTCAGAGGTGCGAATCTCAACAGTGCCAATCTCAAAGGGGCGGATTTGTCTCAAGCGGATTTACAAGGAGCTAGCTTGAGTAATGCCAATTTGGAAGAGACAGACTTGCGAGGTGCAAATCTGGCAGGTGCGAACTTTACAGAGGCCAATCTCCTGTGTGCGGAATTAGAGGGAGCTAACTTGGAGGGCGTTAATTTAGCAGAAGCGTGTTTAATTGGCACATCTCATGCAAAAGTCACGCCGCCCTTGGAACAGGTGAAAATCCCCTTGAGGCTCACTGAAATCGAGCATACTTCTATCAAAGATGTCACACCAGAATAAGGCAGAGGGCAGAAGGCAGAAGAACTAAAAATCTTCATGTCTTCTGGTGTACGCCGTTCATACCAGTAAGAATCATTCTGTCCTCTGCCCTCTGCGTTCTGTTTTCAAAGCCCGGATGTGGGTAAACTTCCAGATATTGCGATCGCTAACAACAGGGTGGCTTTTGTCCAATCAGGTGTAAAGGTCTTTTTGGCAACTACACTAGCTTGAAAATAGGAGTCAGGAGTCAGAATTCAGGAGTCAGGAGGGTGTAATTTGCATCATGCACATTGTGAGCAAGCGTTTATGGTGTCTGTCTGGAAAAATATCGAGAATGGCTTTTTCCCAACCCTCGACAACGCTATTGGGGCAGCCAATAACAGTGAGATGGGTGTTAATCACGCGACTGGCGAGGACGGCTGAGAGAGTTTTGCCTGCACCTGTGCCTGACTAGTTACTACTCGTTTCTTGTCGCGTACCTGAACGGCGGCGAGTCGCTGCATGAGGTTGGGTTCTGGCACGAGCATTTAAATTATTAATCAGAATAAAACCAGTGTTCTTTTAACTTTTTAATTCCCGAATAGGGAACACTAGATTTGTCCTTATCTGATTTGTAGTAGATAAAATCGCGACTTCCATCTCCGAACCCTATTGTGCTATGAGTGAATACAATTTCAACTTTCCCTGGCTCTCTATCTACTCTGATTTCTCCCTTCCTTGAAAGACCTTTATACTTGGGAGGAAGTTGAATTATTTCTCTAGAATTACCTTCTTCACTTCCCCAATTTTTCTTACCTGCTAATTGACCGGACTGAATCATTAAAACTATTTTCTCTCGCTGTCTGACATAAGAGTTGAAGTTATTAATAGGATTCAGTTGATATGAAGTATGAGTTATGCCAACTATCAAGATAATAAAAGTGAATAAATTTATCCCATAGGGAAAAATGGCAATTGTCTCTCCCTTCCCAAGCTTTTTGATTCTCTTAATCAGATTTACAATTAAAGCAAGATTGATTGATATTATACCAATTAGAGGTATTAATAGAAAAGCCAAATCCAACCAAGACAGAGGTTCAGTGATTTTCCAAAAAGGAAATACATAATTAACTAATAATAAATTAATCCCCAATATGAAACTCGATAAAAAGTAAAATCGAGAACTGGTATTATCCATAGATGCAACCCAAAACGCAATCAATAAAAAGCTCGCACATCCTCATCTTAGTCCCCCTTTTTAAGGGGGGTTGGGGGGATCAACTCTTTGACTACCCAAACAAAAAACGATCGCACTTTCATTTGGGTAAAGTGCGATCGCTTCATAGTCTACACTCGACTAAGCCTCAACCAGAAACACAGCCAAAACTAGCCTTGTGCTTTCTCGACTTCAGCCACCATCAATAGGGTCTTCATCACCGAGTCAGGATTCAAACTCATCGAATCAATTCCCAACTCAACTAAGAACTTGGCAAACTCAGGATAATCGCTTGGAGCCTGACCACAAATCCCAATCTTGCGATTATTCTTCTTCGCTATTGCCGCAACCCACGATCGCCGGGATTCCCATTTCACGCGCAATAATGGCTGCGTGGCAGGTGCGTCCGCCTTGGTTAGTGACGATCGCACTCGCTCGCCTCATAATGGGTTCCCAGTCGGGGTCAGTCTTATTCGTTACTAAGACTTCACCGGGTTCAAACTCGTCGATTTTGTGGACATCGAGAATGACTTTAGCTTTGCCCTGACCGATCATTTCCCCAACAGCACGGCCGGTAATCAGCACTTCGGAGGTTCCCCTGAGCTGATAACTTCTCAGAACACTGGCTGATTTCTGGGATTGTACAGTTTCCGGACGAGCTTGGACGATGTAAAGTTCACCCGTGAGTCCGTCTTTTGCCCACTCAATATCCATCGGAGTGTATTGACCCCGAACGTCGGAATAGTGGTCTTCAATAATACAAGCCCAACGGGCAAGCTGGAGAATCTCCTGATCATTGAGGGCATATTTCCGCTGTTCAGACTCCGGCACTGACACGTTCTTCGTCAGCTTCGTGCCGCCAATGTCATAAACCATTTTGATTTCTTTGCTGCCCAAGCGTTTCTCCAAAATCGGGCGATAGCCTTGTTTGAGAGTGGGCTTGAACACAAAGTATTCATCCGGGTTCACAGCACCTTGAACCACATTTTCCCCTAAACCGTAGGCAGCCGTTACTAATGCTGCATTCTTAAAGCCGGTTTCGGTATCGATGGAGAACATCACACCAGAGGTTGCTAAGTCGGAACGCACCATCTTTTGCACACCGACGGAAAGAGCAACATTAAAGTGATCGAACCCCTTAACAGTGCGATAGGAAATGGCGCGATCGGTAAAGATCGAGGCAAAGCACCGATGACAGGAGTCTATAACATCTTGAACACCGTAGACGTTGAGGTAGGTTTCCTGCTGACCAGCAAAACTGGCATCCGGTAAGTCTTCCGCCGTCGCACTGGAACGAACAG
>NZ_DATNPA010000427.1:0-7412 GCF_036703385.1 Allocoleopsis sp.
AAATTCTGGGGACAATCGCTAGTCCTGAATTACTGCCTGATTTATCTTTGCGTCTCAAAACAGATAAAAATCCTTATTTACTTCATACAATTTATGCCATTCAAGAACGCTGCAAATTCTACAACTACACCCTTACCCAACCCCCTCAAATGGAAAATAAATCCAAGTCAGATGTAAAGCGCGACCAAGTCTTTATTAGCTATAGCCACAAGGATAAAACAATCCTGGAAAAACTCCAGACTATGCTCAAGCCAATAATCCAGAACAAAACCATCTTGGTTTGGGATGATACGAAAATCCAAGCCGGGGCCAAGTGGCGAGACGAAATTGAGAAGGCTCTCGCTAGAGCTAATGTGGCTGTCTTGATGGTGAGTGCAAATTTCCTAGCATCTGACTTCATCGCCAAGCACGAACTGCCACCCCTGCTAAACGCTGCCGAACAAGAAGGACTGAAAGTTATTTGGGTGCCTGTTGGTTATTGCCTGTATGAAGAAACAGAAATTGAGCCATACCAAGCAGTACATAATCCTTCTCAACCCTTGGAGAGTTTGAAAGGAGCAAAACTTAACGAGGTATTAGCAAAAATTTGTCGCGAAATCAAAGCAGCAACTACCGCTACGACATGACCAAAGATGGACGTAACCTCGACAAAATTTGTGCCGGAACCTTCGGCGCATCCACCAAAGAACTGGTAACAAAGACTCCCTAGCAAGACAACCTGCTGAAATTTGAAGGCGATAAGCTGACTGTCCGCACCCATTGCCGCAGAAAAGAAAATGGCACCTGGGAACCTGATAGTATTTGGCTTCAGAGTAAGGGGAAAAGTTCAACAGATTTCTATGCGATTAAGTTGTGAGTTTAGATCTCCCCCAGCTCTCTTCATCCTCACTAAAGCTCCGGTAAAAAACAGGGGAGAAGAGAGGAGAGTGCGATCGCACTTCACGCACCGTCAAAGGCGATCGCACTCTCAAACAACTTTGTCAGCCATCCCAAAACCCATTTTTAAGGAGTAGTGGCTGACTCAGACTTCACACAGTTGAGCATCCGCAACGTTGCAGCGGCGGCGTAGTTCCGACGAGTTTGAGTATCTGGGGCAAAGGCACTCCCTGTTTCGTTCACGGGAGAAGCGACTCGGCAATAGGAAGACATTTGACTAATCAGCGAAGCTGCCCAGTGCCCTTGAGTGTCTGAAAACTGTTGGGCTGGCTGCTTCGGAGTCAGGTTGGCTTGCCGTCCTTGGAGCGTTTGAGCAAACTCAGCCGCCCGCCGTTGTACTGCCATGAGTTCGGCACGAGTCACGGCTTGAGTGGGTCGAAATGTCCCATCGGTATAGCCACTAACAATTTTATTGTCCCGTGCCCATTGAATCTTGGCTGCACTCCAGCGTGAAGTGGCAACATCAGGATAGGGAGAGGCTGAAACTTGAGTGGGAACCGTGATATTTGCACCAGGTAGCTTGCCTAAGGCTTCAATCACCATAGACACCAATTGCTCTCTGGTTAAAGCAAGTTGCGGCCTAAAGGTATTGTCTTCTCTGAATCCAGCAATGAAGCCCAGCGCCACTGCATCGTTAATTTCCGAAGCGTAGACATCGGATGCAATGTCTCGGAAAGCAATGGTGGTACCAGTGCCAGTGCCAGTGCCAGTGCCAGTGCCAGTGCCAGTGCCTGTGCCTGTGCCTGTGCCTGTGCCTGTGCCTGTACTTGTACCTGTGCCAGTACCAGTACCAGTACCCGTGCCAGTGCCAGTACCTGTGCCTGTGCCTGTGCCTGTGCCAGTGCCTGTGCCTGTGCCTGTACCAGTACCTGTTCCGGTTCCGGTACTACCAGAACCTCCAATACTGGCTAAAGTTGCATCATTGGTGAGATAGACGTGACCGAGGGTTTTGCCTTCGTAGGTTCTTTTCGTTAGTCGCCAACCAGGTTCTAGAGAGATTTTGGCAAAGCCACTAGCAACACCTCCTGTTCTGCCGATGAGAATATCGGGTGCTGTGCGATCGGTTCGGGAGGTGGCAACTAGTTGTAGCTCACCGTTACGCTCTACAATTCTCAAGAGGTATTGTAGCCCCAAATCTTCATCAGCTAGGCGCATGGAATAACCATTCGCGTCTGTACTGCGTCCACAGATACCCGTAAAGTCAAAATTTAAGAGTAGTGGATCAACGATGACGGGGTTGCTACCACTTTCGCTCCAGCACTGGCGCTTGGCTGAAACTTGCTCAATGAGCAGCAGTTGATGCTGATTGTTGCCATAGGGTGCAGCTACGGCAATGAATTTCTGTTGGTCAACCTCTTGTTTCCCAAAGGTTGCCGCCTTGACTAAGGTACCTGCACCGATTAAGGAGATTAAAACTGTGGCAAGCGCCGCTGCTGTCCCTCGAAACGAAGTCTTCATCGTGTCTCTCGCTAAAAAATCAAATATGCTTTTGTGTAATGGGGTAAATTCTTTGTTCAAATTATTTGATGAACCTCATCCTTAAAAGTTTCCACAATTATTATTCACAGGCAAATTGGTCGCGCCGGAGTAAAGATATCACAATCTGACCGCCTAATGACCGAGCGCGCTTGGCTCAGACTCCATGTCTTCGCCTTGTCCTGTGTGACAGTTTGAGGAATGTCCACTGCTCGATGAAGGGTTAAGGCAGTTTTGGACGATCTTCACCCTCACTTGTGTGTGAAACTCTGACAACCAGCACAAATCGATCTGCTGTCGTGACCCCATCCAGTCAGGATAATGCTATGTTTTCACGGGAGACTGGCCCAAATGTACTATAACTTCATCGGTTTCAGTTTCGGATTGGGAGTTCTGGTGCTGCTGGCTTTTGGGATACTGCAATGGTTGCATATACCAGCCGGTAGCTTTATAGATTGGGTCATTGCGATCGCAATTTTCGAGTGGCTGCTGGTGATTGTTACAGTACCGTGGAATATACACTTTGAAGCTAAGGCCGTGTTGGACGAGGCGGCGGCGTCTGAGCAAAAGGAGATTAAGATTGATCAAAAGCAAGTCGAGTATGCCAAGGTAATCGCCAAGCGATCGCTCGTTGTTGCTATTACACTGCATTTACTTTCAGCCGCCGGACTTTATACCCTCGCTGCTACCGGTATCAGCGTGGTGGGTTACATCAGTTCCGGTGCCGCCTTACTGCTCACCGTTCTGCGTCCAGCCATCCGAACCTATGAATATCTCGCCGCCCGCTTAGCGATGATTCGGCAAGAATTTACTTATCCCAGAGAAGATATTTGGGAACTGCGGAATCGCTTCACTACCCTAGAAGAAACCGTCAAGCGCCTCGAAGAGCAACTCGATCCAGAAGAACCTTACTCCTGGGTAGCCACCAATCAACAGTTTCAGGGAGAGACTCGTAAAGAGTTAGCTCAGCTAGGGGCATCGATTGAACAATTACGAGCAACCAACGAAGCTCAGCACGAGCGTCTTTCGAGGGAAGCCCAAAATGCGATCGCGCAGCTAACCACAGATGGACAATTTCTCGACCACGTTCGCGAAATTATCCGCTTTTTCAAGACGGCTTAGTACGAGAAAACAAAACAGAACTTACACTGCAACTCTACTAGTAGGGTGCGTCGCGACGCACCCTACTATTGTTTTTTTCCCCATTGGGATGTACGCTCACCAACAGGAGAGCGTCGTGGCACGTCTACTGAAGATTTTATTGCATAAAAGTCATAGAGTGCGCCGATAACTACTACAGATAGATACAATTATCTTTTACCTCGATTTCCCATATAGAATCGATAAGTCTTATTAGCTGATCTGAGACAATCTTTGCTCATTGACCAGGGGCGAAAGTAGCAAGATTGCCTTAAAGCTTATTGGCAACTTTCAATACTTCTGAGCGAGAGCGCGATGAAACTATCCACCAAAAGCATTGGCTTATTGCTAACCCTGGTTTTGTTGGAAACTCTCTCCAGGCAAGCACAAGCGCAACTCATCACACCTGAATTAGGGTCTAACGGTACAGGCACCGTCATTACTACTCCTGATGGCAACCAATTTGACATCAACGGGGGTACTCAGTCAGGAGCCAATCTCTTCCATAGCTTCCAGCAGTTTGGCCTTAATTCTAATCAAACGGCTAACTTTCTTACCAACCCAACTATTCAAAATATCCTAGGTCGAGTTGTTGGAGGAAATCCTTCTGTTATCAATGGATTAATCCAGGTTAGTGGCGGGCAATCTAATCTCTTTTTGATGAATCCTGCGGGGATAATTTTTGGCGCAGGAGCTCAGTTAAATGTGCCGGCTGATTTTACGGCAACGACAGCTACAGGCATTGGTTTGGGTAGCCATTGGTTTAATGCTCTAGGTGCTAATGACTATCCATCACTCATCGGTAGTCTGAGTACTTTTGCCTTTACAAATCCTCAACCCGGAGTCATCCTCAATGCGGGTAATCTGAGTGTGCAGCAGGGAAACTTAAGTTTGTTAGGCGGCACGGTTGTCAGTACCGGGCAACTTCAGGCACCCAACGCTCAGGTTACGGTAGCAGCAGTACCTGGACAAAATCTTTTGCGTATCAGTCAACTGGGGAATCCGCTGAGTTTAGAGATTCAACCCATAGAACCCGGTAGCAGTCAACCGTCGAACTTCCTGTTACCTATTTTATCCCTACCCCAGATGCTAACCGGTGGAGGTGTGGAGGGTGCGACAGGATTAACCGTTAATAGTAATGGTCAAGTGGAACTAACCAGTTCTGGTTTGCCAGTGGAAGCTGGGGATGTGACGGTACGGAATTTGACTGGAACAACAGCGAATCTACAGGCGAACCACAACTTAACTTTAGTGGAGAGTCAGCTTTCTACAACAGGAAACTTGCAATTATTGGCGGGCGATACTGTAAAAGTGCGAGATACTGTGGCGAATCCTTTTGTTGCCGCCGCAGGAGGAACTCTCACACTTCAGGGCAACCACGACGTTGATATTTTTGCCTTGAATCATCCAGGGAGTGGTTTCTTCTCTGGTGGGGATATGGTGTTGCGTTCTGCCAATACCGTTGGAGGTGATGCTCACTATACAACTGGTGGCAATTTTCGCATTGAACAGTTGACTGGTATTGCTGGGAATTTATCGAGTCCCAAAGACCCAGTGATTCGAGCCAGTGGAGATGTTAGTTTTAACAGTTATACAGGAGCTTCTCTGCACATTTTTGCAGGGGGTAGTGTAACCATTTCAGGAAATGTGACCATCACAGGCATTGACCAACTGAATTTTATCAGTGAGACTGTCACCCTCTCGGATGGAACAACTCAACTAGCCATCAACGGCAGCACTCAACCAACTCTCGATATTCGAGCAGGAACCACTGCCTTCGGTACCCCAGGAGTTGCACCACCATTTCCCACTGGTTTTACTCCTGGAGTTCCCGCGACTGGCGGAACTCCAACGGGTGCCAATATCACAATCGGCAGTATCAATATCACGGCTCCCAATGGCTCGGTGTTTTTGACAAATCAGTATTTCCCTAATACATCTTTACTTGGTGGAGCGATTCAAGTTGGGGCGATTAATAGCAGCAGTAATGCAACTACCACTAATGTTCCAGTTAATGGCGGTTCAGTGACAATCGACTCTCGAAATGGAATTACACTAACTGGAAATATCAACACGTCTTTTGCCCCTACTACGTTCATTGCTGGAAGTGGTGGTGCAGTCAATTTGATTGCTCAAGGTGATATTAATACAGGTGATATTAATACCTTTGCTGCTGGCAATGTGTTCACGACAGGAACAGGTGGCTCAGTCAACTTAAAGGCTGAAGGAAGTATCCTAACGGGTGCAATTGATACATCTGCTGCACCGACTGTTTCTGTATTTCAAGGCAGTGCAACAGGTGGTTCAATCAACTTTCAGGCTGGAAAGAACATTCAATTTAATACCATTAATAGTGTAGCTAGCCTTGGATTAGGGAACGCTTCAGGGGGTCAAGTTAACCTAATTTCTAATGGGTTAGTCCAAGGAACAGGACAAATTTTGGGTAGCACGATTAATACTCAAGCCACTACAGGAGGCCAAGGAACTGCTACAGGGGGTGCTGTCACAATTCAACATGATGGTGGCTCTGATAATCTACCTTTTGTGGTTGGAAGTCCGAGTATTAATGGTACAACCGGAGCCATTAACAATACCAATACTCCAACTCCTGCTTTGGCGTCAGGTTCATTTCCAGTCCTTGCTAATGGTGGAACGGCAACGGGGACTCCAACGGGCATTACTATAAGGTCTATCAATACTCCACCCACGCTGACGGCAAATACCCAGCTACCCAGTACTCAACAAAATCAGTCGCTCACGTTCACAGTGGGGGATTTAAATCCAGCAGTGAATGATGGCAATCGAGATAACACTTCACTGGAGATTGCTTCAACTCCAGCAGGAACCCTAACCCGAAATGGTGTCCCACTGGGTGCAGGAGACACTGTGACAGCTAATGATGTCTTGGTTTACACTCCACCACAGGATGCGACTGGACAAGTTAATGCGTTTGTGTTGAGGGCGAGCGATCGCGTTTCCACTTCATCCCCGCTACAGATAGCCATTAACGTTACTCAAATTCAGCCACCACCACCGCCACCGCCGCCACCGCCGCCACCACCGCCACCACCGCCACCACCGCCGCCACCACCACTGCCTCCAACCAGTCTGCTTCCGCAGGCAGCTCCCCAACAACGGCTATCGTTACCCCAGCTGTCAATTAGTACTCTTGCTCTACCACTGGTAACTCTGCGTCCGCCCCAGTCGCCTGCTGTTACACCATTGCTGTGCTTGAGGGGAATTTTGCCTGAACCCTCATTCTTAATGACGCCTCAATCGTCAATTGTCTTGGCAACTGGAATTACGTCATTTGGGTTGAATTCCTCACTAATCTCACCGCCTGGCTCGATTCCCATGTCAGGTCATATTTCATCAAATGGCCCGAATAACCCATCATTCTTCATACAGATGTCAGGGTTTGCGCCTAATCCCGCACAACCCGGTAGTTCTCCATCAATCTCGCCGTCCCCAACCCCAATGCCATCGGGGAACGCACCTAATCCCGCACAACCTGGTGGTTCTCCACCCATTCCGAATCCTCAGCCCCTAGTAATAGCTCCAACTACTCCAAATACTCCTTTGCAAAATTCTGGCAATTCGTCCTCAACCACATCAGGACAGACTAATCGAGGCAATACCACTACCACGGCACAAAATCCCAGCAGTCCGTCCTCGACTTCATCAGGACAGACTACTTCAGGTACTGCCCTTGCTTCCTCACAACAAAACGAGCTGCAAAGTTCACCAGTCGCCCAGAAGATGCAAGAGTGTCAGCAACAAGTCGAGTCTCTCAACCAGAAGGGAGCAGGGACTCATAGTCAAAGTGATTATAGCCAACTCGTTGAGTGCTATCAGCAGAC
>NZ_DATNPA010000428.1:0-26401 GCF_036703385.1 Allocoleopsis sp.
ATCAGCATAGAGCTGGATTGAATGGTAGATGACCCAAAGGGTAGAAAAACACCCAGTATGAAGGCTTCTCCCCCAGGCCAAAAGCCAGCACCTTGTAGGCTAACAGCCAACCGCTTTATACGGAATTTGCCCAATCTTTGGCCCAGTTTAGGGTATGATGCACCTGCTCCAGGGTAGCGGCTTCGCAGTACAGTCGCAGCACAGGTTCAGTTCCGCTGAACCGAATCAGCAACCAGCTGTCATTGGCTAAACGAAACTTATACCCGTCTATTGTCAGACAATCCACCACCGCCTGATCGGCAATTTTTGTCAAGGGCTGAGATTGTAATTGTTCTAGCAGGCGCGATCGCACATCCATGCTTGCCAGATGCAAATCGATGCGGTCATAAGCCGAGGTATAACCCGTGCGCTCTTGTAGACGCTTGTAGAGGTCGCTCAAATCCATTCCGGACTGAGCGATCGCTTCTAGGACATAAAGGGCAGACAACAGGGCATCTCGTTCTGGAATATGGTTGCCATAACCAATTCCTCCCGATTCTTCCCCGCCGAGTAAAACGGGAGCCGATAACATGCGATCGGCAATGTACTTGTAGCCAATGGGAGTCTCATGCACTGGCAATTGATACAATGCCGCAACACGGGGGAATAAGTCGGAACCACTGATCGTTTTAACGACTTCCCCAGTAAACTGACGCCGTTCGGCTAGATGTTCGAGCAGGATGGGGATGAGAATTTGGGAGCTGAGGAAGTTTCCTTCACCATCCACAGCGGCAATGCGATCGCTATCCCCATCAAACACCAAACCGACCTGAAGACCTGCACCTTGTTCCCGTCGGTGAGTTCGTATCACTCTGAATAGCTGGGAGAGGTAGCGTGGTAAAGGTTCAGGGGCACCTCCTCCAAACAAGGGGTCGCGTGAGCTATTGATTTCCTGAATCGGTACACCCAGAATCTGCTCTAAGCCACCTGCCGCTGCGCCGTGCATCACATCGGCGAAGACAGTCAGTTTCCCTTGAGTAATAAATTCCTGAATTCGAGCCAAATCAACTTTGGAGCGAATCACTTCACAGTAACTGGGCCAGGGATTGAAGGTTTGTAAACTTCCGGGAGTTCCTACAGATATCGGTGTTTCACTAAGCTGAGCTTCAATCTTTTGTGTGGTTTCTGGGGAAACCGAGCCACCAAAAGACCCCTTGACTTTTAATCCTAGGTACTGTCCAGGATTGTGACTTGCGGTCAGCACCAAAGCTCCCAGCGCATTCTGTTGCTTCGCAGCCCAGCTAAACGCCGGAGTTGGGGCGTAACCTTCAGACAGCATGACATCAACTCCAGCGGCTTGGACGACCTCAGCTGTCTTTTTGGCAAAATCTTCCGCCATAAAGCGGCGATCGTAGCCCACAATAATCGTGCGGCTACCTGTGCTTTCGCCATATACATCTGCCAGGACTTTGGCGGCTATCGGTGCGACTAAGGCGACACGCTCAAACGTGAAATCGTCGGCAATGACGCCTCGCCAGCCGTCTGTCCCAAACTTAATTGAATCTACGGCACTCGGCATAAAACAAGGGTTTTGATTCTTTGAAATTCCAAGACTGACCGCAGGATCTTAGCACTTGTGAGGCTCAGTGTCTCGTTTGGGTGACGATTGTCATTGGCCTGATGTGACAACATCTACATTATTTTTCCAGAGAACTCAGTCGTCGCTGTCGGTGTCAACCGTCTGGGCTTCAAAATCGAGAAGATGGGAAAGGAGCGATCGCAGCCTCATTCGCTCGATATAAGGCCAGCCCCCTGTTTCTTCTATATCTTTCAATAGAGCATACAGTTCCTGTCGATTAGCTGGCAGCGACGCCTGAAACAACTCTTCGTAAATCTCGCGATGTGTGTGTTCCAAGGTTCGCAGCAAAGCCAATAGCGCTCTACTATTACCTCGGTAACGACTCGCCAGAGTACGAAGATCGGCTGTAATAGATGGCAGCTCGATCTCTAGCTGCCTTGAATCTGAATCTTTTTCACCGTTCATGGATTGACTTAAAAGTTTCCTAAATGCTCTTGAGAGCTTTGTTCAGATTAAAGGCGACCCTTCGGAGTGTACAATGCTCTTAAACAAGAACAGAGGCTTAAGCACCCGGTGCCATCTGATGAACTGTTTTCGACCTGGCAGCAGTTTCATCAATGGAATTTTTCACCGAGCCTGTTTGTTTGCCTCAAACTATAGCATGGGTAGATAGTCAGGAATCCCGCTACTTGTCGTCGTGGGATTGTCATACTGTCCTTTCTCTACCTGGCACCTTGAGGTGCCGTATCGTTTTCCTCCCTCCCTTAGAGGGGGTGAGCATCCAAACTGCCCTGAGTTTTTTGTGAATTGTGGGCATCTCTTGTCGATGTCTTGAGGACAGCAGCTGTTGCACTCTTAACATTATTGGGGTCCAATTCACGCATCACATAAGAGAAATTTTCAGATTAGATATTGACGATTGAGGTTGACCATGAGGTATCGTGCTTTCATTGTTGCCTTCCTGGCCTTGTGTCTGGGGGTGCTAACGGCTTGTAGTGAAGGTCCAGCCAGTGCGACCGATGCTCCGCTCAGCTATGACCAGATCAGAGGTACTGGTCTAGCCAATAACTGTCCACAACTGGCAGAAACGACTCGCGGTTCTATTCCTGTAGATTCCAGCCAGTCCTATATACTCACAGACCTGTGCTTACAACCAACTACCTTCTTTGTCCAAGAAGAACCGGCTAATAAGCGCCAAGAGGCCGAATTTGTTCCGGGTAAGTTAGTGACACGGCTCACGTCATCACTTGACCAAATTCGAGGTCCCCTAAAAGTGGACGAAGATGGAAGCTTGACGTTTGTTGAAAAGGAGGGAATTGACTTTCAACCTATCACCGTTAAGTTGCCTGGAGGCGAGTTAGTTCCCTTCCTCTTCACTATCAAGAGTTTAGTCGCTACGTCTCAGCCCGGTCTGGATAGCATCAACACGTCTACTGATTTTAAAGGCGAGTTCAAAGTGCCCTCCTATCGGGGTTCTGTTTTCCTCGATCCCAAGGGACGAGGTGTTGCCTCCGGCTATGACAACGCTGTCGCTATCCCCTCTCAAGCGGATAAGACAGACATAACCCGTGCCAATGTCAAGCGCGTGACCACTCTCAACGGTCATATCTCCCTACAGGTGGCGAAGGTAGATAGTAGCACTGGCGAAATTGCCGGTACCTTTGAGAGCATTCAGCCCTCCGATACCGACTTAGGTGCCGATGATCCAGAAGAAGTCAAGATTCGCGGCATCTTTTATGGTCGCATCGAACCCGAACGAGCTTAGTGTTCTTCCTTTTGTGAGGGTGAGTATCAGGCAAAGCTTCTAGTTGCTTAGTTGCTTCGTGAGCCTGATAGAAGGAAGGGGCATCTGCCCCTTTTTTTTGTCGGTTTCGGGACTTATCGCTCTTCTGTCACTCTCGCCAGAGCAAAGTCTGGAAGCCTTACACAAAGAGACTTTCAGCATAGGGGCTTAAGACATGGGTTTCTATCAGTTTGCGATCGCGCTTATTGTCCATTGAGTAGGGCTTTCATCGATTGGCTGCTATTTTTCTTTTCCTAGAGTGACAGAAGAGCGTTATACCAAATCCGCCTTGATAACCCCCTTTAAAAATACATCAGTAAAACTCAGGTCTGTGTGAATCGCTCATTTCAGTGAAATTACTGTTTTGAGAAATCGGGGTGAACTGATAAAATAGGGTCTAACGACAGCCTATCTCCATGAATGACAAGATTGAAAACTTTCAACTCGCCATCAGTCTTTGTCCGCCTTAAGTGCAGTTGTCTACGGGGTGCAAATAAGCTTATAAAATCTAACGCTTGTGTTTAAAATCACAGCGTCAACTTTTATCAGAAACTCAAACTAGGTTTAGAGTAGTTTGTCACATCAGTCGTGCTCTACCATCACCAATCTTGCTATGTCCACCCCTATCACCCATGAACTGAAGCACGAGAGCCTACGATTATTGCGGGATTACCAGCGAGTCGGCTCATCAGAGATACGCAATCAGATCGTTCACCTCAATTTCGGACTGGTTAGAAAAGAAGCTCATCACTGGGTCAACCAGTGTACCGAAAGCTACGAAGACTTACTTCAAGTTGGCTGTCTTGGCTTAATCCGTGCTATTGAACGGTTTGACACGACTAAAGGAAGTGCCTTTAGCTCTTTTGCGATTCCATACATTCGTGGGGAAATTCAGCACTATTTACGCGATCGCGGTTGCTCAGTTCGCATTCCTCGGCGCTGGCTAGCGCTAAGGCAACAGTCTGTAGAGATTATTCAAGAATTGCGTGTCAAGTTTAATCGGCAACCGACGGATTTGGAAGTAGCCGGGATACTCGATATCTCCCTAGCTGAATGGCTAGAAATCAAGCTAGCTCACCAAAATCGGGAACCGCTGAGCTTGGATACACCCGTGGGAGACGCTGAAGAGGGAACGTCCAGCTTAGGAGAACTCGTACCTGATCCTCGATATCGCAGTTTTCAGTTAGCCCAAGAAGACCAAATTCGCCTGCAACAGGCCTTGGCGCGTCTGGAAAAACGAACTCGTGATGTTCTAGAGTTTGTCTTTTTACACGACTTGACCCAAAGAGAGGTAGCAGAACTTCTGGACATTAGTGTTGTAACCGTCTCTCGCCGCGTTAAAAAAGGACTGGATGCTCTGAAAAAATTCATGAGCGGAACCGATCATTAACCCATGCGTCTGATGGCAAGTTAGCTTGCTATGAAAAAGTGTCGAGCCACCACAGCTTTCATGGTAGTAGACCCTTGTCAACCTAGCCTATGCCTTTGGCTCAGTTATTGACTTTTATCGTCGCGATTTGGATTAAAAGGCTTACCATCGCGTACTTCTCCCCTATAAACCTGTCCGTTCGCATAAGTAAGTACCCCTCTGCCTTCAGGTTTACCATCCCGTAGCTCTCCCGTATAGCTGCGAAATGGAGAACCTGGCGGGTAAGTGCAAGTTCCTTTACCCGTAAATTTGCTATTGTAGAAAGCCCCTTGACAGCGAAGTCCATTCTTGTGTATCAGTATCCCTTTGCCCTTGACTTGACCTAGGTAAAACCCGCCCGTATAACGTTGTCCATTGGCAAAAGTGAGCGTTCCTTGACCGTGGGGTTGACCGTTGAGGACTCTTCCTTGGTAGCGATCGCCGTCCCCGAATGTGAATGTCCCGCTACCATTAGGCTCACCGTTGCTGATAGTTCCTTCGTAGCGACTATTATTGGCAAATAGGAACATTCCCCTACCATGAGGCCGACCGTCTTTAACTTGTCCCTCATAACGGTCATCATTGCTATAGACAAATATCCCCCTACCATTAGGCTTACCATTGCGGATTTCTCCTTCGTAGTAGTCATAAGGGCTACCGCCTTCTACCTTTGAGTAGACGCATAACCCTCTGCCATTGGAACCTTGAAACTGACCTTCACATCTGGCACCATCAGGAAGCGTGAGGAATGCTGCCCTGGATGGAAGCGGCCTGATGAAACTTATTGTAATATCCAAACTAGTAGCAACTAAAATTGCTATTCCTAGTCGTTGAATTGAAGGAATCATCGGTAATACAACTCCTGTTTAATCTTTAACTTTGAGGAAGTTTAGCGAAGCTGCCACAACGCTGATAACGTTAGATAAATTCAAGAAGAAACTTCATTAGCAGAGCTTTAAGGGATTAGAAGACGGCTTGAGCAAGCCAGCGATATTCTAACTCATGTCTAGATCCAGACCAAAACAGGTTGCTCATGTCTAGATCCAGACCAAAATGGGTTCGACTCCTCTAAACTCACGCCGCTAATCAGACTATTTGCTTTAAAGCGCTTCTCTGTTTAAAATCAGATATCGTAACAGACTGGCAGCTACCTTTGACAGAAGTATCTCTTCCTACTCCTGCTTCTCGCCAAGAGTTCCAAAAACTGTTTCGATATACTAAAGTTATACCCACATCGAATCGATTTCTGATTCTGAATAGATCCTTGATAAGGTTTGCGGTGTCTTCTGGTAAGGTTTTGGGGAACTGATCATGCGTCAAGTTTCGTTAATTACGTTAGTCACTTTAGTAGCCCTGTTCACAGGAGGCTGTATGGCGGGTGAGGAGGAAAAACAGGCAGCTAACCAAAGCCCTACTCCTCAGCCATCTGCCCCTATCAGACCTCGTAAACCTGCACCTGCTGCAACTCCTTTTCAGAGTAAGCCCTTAGTGACACAGCAGCCAAGACCTAGCTCGGCAGTATCAGGCTTGATTCAGCCTGAGCTACCCGACAATGCAGTGAAACGGGTTCCTCAAGGACAGCGTAATGATCCATTTTCAACGGTTCCAATGCAACCGACAGTGACAGTGTCGCCCAATACAGCTCCTGGCTTAGGAGCTGGAAGTCGATCTGTGCCAAAGGTACCTCCGCTACCCCCCGCCAAACCTGCGCCAGTGATCACCAAGTTGCCGTCACCTCCAAAAGGCTCAGAGAAAGCGCCATCGTCAACCCGTCAACGAAATTCAACAGCCCCTAGAAAATTAACTGCCCCTCAACGAGGTTCAACAGCGAAACTATTTCCTCCTTCCAAAGCGTCGCCGCCCCCGGCTATTTCTTCCCGAACCCTACCAAACGCACCGCCGCCTGCTATTTCTTCCCGAACTCTACCAGAATTGCCGAAGCTGCCAGAACCAACTCAGGCAAGAGGAGTGGAAGTGACAGGAGTGGTTGAAGTGGGTGGTGTGCCTATGGCTATTGTGAAAGTGCCGAATGAGCCGGCTCGCTACGTCCGGGAAGGACAACGAATCGCCAATGGGCAAGTACTCGTCAAGCGGATTGAAACGAATCGAGGTCCGAATCCGGTGGTGATTCTGGAGCAATATGGTGTTGAGGTTGCCAGAGGCGTTGGGGAAGCGCCAGCCACGTCTCCTGGCGGCCCTGGACAAGTTCCGTTACCACCGACAGCGTCTCTCCCGCCAACACTGCCGCCTAGCAATATGAGCGCCCCTCCTCAAGCTTGACAGGATGGTTTTTCTAGTTAGGAGTACAAAAGAAAAGGTCGTGCTTGAACAGCTGCGGTATCAAATTCGCTGCCCTGAGTTACCCTTGGCAGTATATAGGGAGATTGCTGCCCATTTGCGGCAAGTGCAAGGGGTGGAAGCTACTCTGATGCCTCAAACCTCGCAGCAGTTTGATTACAACCAAAGTCAAGTAAGTGGCTTGTGGATTCAGTACGCTGACGCTTCTGATGCAGTGAGTCGGGAACGGGTGAAGCAAATTTTGGCATACTATCAAAACCGCTATGGTGCCTGGGAAGAATCAGCTTCTCAGGAAATGCCGTCAGACATCATGGGAAGCGAAAGTTAAATGGGCTCAATTCAGGCTTTACGAGGAACGCGGGACATTCTGCCAGAAGAGGTTCGGTATTGGCAGTGGGTTGAAGCGATCGCACGGCAAATTCTTTCCAGAGCCGCTTACCAGGAAATTCGTCCCCCCATATTCGAGCAAACGGATTTGTTTGAACGGGGCATTGGCGAAGCAACCGATGTCGTGGGCAAGGAAATGTACACGTTCCTGGACAAAGGAGAGCGTTCTGTGACCTTGCGCCCTGAAGGTACAGCAGGAGTAGTACGAGCTTTTATTGAACATGCTCTTCATGCCCAAGGTGGCGTCCAACGCCTTTGGTACATAGGGCCGATGTTTCGCTACGAACGTCCCGGAGCAGGGCGTCAGCGGCAATTTCACCAAATCGGGGTAGAGGTTATTGGTAGTGCTGACCCTAGGGCAGATGCTGAAGTAATTGCGATCGCCACTGATATCCTCCAAGCCCTAGGATTAAAAAACCTGCGGCTAGATATTAACTCGGTAGGAAATTCAGATGACCGACCACGTTATCGCGGTGCATTGGTGGATTATCTTACACCCTATAAGGATGAACTAGACCCCGATTCCCAGGAGCGTTTAACTCGCAATCCCTTAAGGATTCTAGATAGTAAAGACAAGCGTACACAGGAAATCGTTGCTCAAGCCCCCAGTATCTTGGACTATCTTGGTGAAGGCTCCAAGCGTCACTTTGAACAGGTGCAGCAGCTGTTAAGCGATCTAGGAATCAGTTACCAACTCAACCCTTGCTTAGTCAGGGGTTTAGACTACTATACCCACACGGCCTTTGAAATTATCTCAGATGACTTGGGCTCGCAGGCAACAGTCTGTGGCGGTGGTCGCTATGATGGGCTAGTTGAGGAATTGGGGGGTTCTTCTACATCGGCAGTTGGCTGGGCAATTGGGCTGGAGCGGTTGATTATCTTATTGCAACAAAATCAAGAATCTCCACGCCAACGGCTAGATTTTTATGTAGTATCGAGAGGCGATGCCGCAGAAGCCCAAGCGTTAAAACTGTCTCAGCAGCTACGTCAGGCTGGGTTTAGCGTTCAACTAGACCTGAGTGGCAGCGCCTTTAAAAAACAATTTGCACGAGCCGACCGTAGTGCTGCCGTGGCGTGCCTCATTCTGGGAGATGAGGAGGCTCAAACCCAAACGGTTAAGCTCAAGTGGATGGCATCAAAGGAACAAAGTGCGATCGCAATAGCTGACTTACTAGAAAAGACGGATGAGCTACGATCTCAGATCGAGAGCTTTAAGTCGCCTTGTGGGTGATTCGTGAGCGAACTTCTAGCACACATTAAACTAAAGAGATTAATTGACACTCCAACGGCTTAAAGCGCGTTGGATTCTTTGTTCGCGGACTCGCCGTTAAACGACAGGATTGCTCCAATCGCCCAAGAGGGCAAATCTCCCCAAGCGTAAGTTCCGGCATGTCCTGCCGTACTAAGTGCTAATTTCAGGATATTGATGCTGGATGACGGAATATGCAACTCGCTTGCAATACTCTTTTCGTTGCCTACTTACTCTTAAATGCTTCCGAGCATATCGGTTTCTTGCTTTGTGGTAGTTTTTAGACGGCGGTAAGCTACCTCGTTTGAACTTCTTGGACTTCTTGCGGTTGGCTCGGTTGAGTTGTTTCTCTGACTTTCTATAGAACTGAGGGCAAGGTTCTGTATTCCCAACACTATCAGCAATGAAGAACTTTAATCCTAAGTCCAGTCCTACCATTTTCCCGGTCAGATTGGATTCAACCCAAACCTTAACATTAATTGCAAACTGAGCGTAGTAACCATCAGCCCTACGGACTAATCGAACTCGCTTAATCTGTTTGATGTCATAGTAATTGAGGTCATAGGTTCCTTTAAGTTTAAGAGTTCCTATGTTTTTCCCATCCCGAAAAGTGATAGCTTTTCGATTGGGTGAAAGCTTCCAGCCACTCGTTTTATATTCAACTGAGCGACAATTCTTTTTGAACTTTGGAAACCCCTTCTTGCCCTTAACTTTTTTCTTGCCGTTGTCAAAAAAACCGAGCAATAGCACTCCAAGTTCGTTTTGCCGCAGACTGTCGAGCCATTGAGTTGAGTTCGTCGGCAAAGGAAAATTCGGCTGCCAATACGGCACAGTATTTGTTGAGGTCATATTGCCGCAAACCCTTGTTTTCCATCCAGTAGCGCAAGCACTTGTTTTGGATGAATTGGCTTGTACGAATCGCCTCATCTATAGCTCGATACTGAGCTTCTTTCCCCTTAACCTTGAACTCGTAAACGATCATGGGTTCGATTTTACCACCCGATTTATTATGTTAACATCTTCACATAAGTTGATGAAACTTTATGACTTCGCTGTCAAATCTATTAGTCAGCTCCGTACCTACGCGCTCCCCGCCTTATATCCCACGTCTTTTTAAGCGTGGGATATAAGGCGTTTTCTATAATTGGATGTTAGAGATTAAACTCTAGACGGAAGCCTCTTCCACAGTCCAAACTGATAGCTCTTAAGAAGAATCGCTAACGGCTATGGAATATTGGGAATTTCTACTACAAAGAGAGGGCGATCGCACTTGGCTGCCCATCAACTCCAAGACTGAAATCGAAGCGGGTCGGTATCGGGTTGTAGCACATTCCTCCCGGATCAATACGGATGTGGAAATTTGCATCATCCATGACAGCACGGAAGAAGTCCCCCCCAAGCGACGGTCTCAGAAGCGAGCGCGACGAACTAACCCAGAGGGGTTAATGGTAGTAATTCCCTTTACATACCTCAAACCAGGGTTCTGGGAGCTACGTTGCTGTGGGGATATTATGTCCGATTTCCTAGGATTATCCTGGCAGCAATCTGTTCAACTGGTCGTCCTACCCAAAGCCACACAAATTGTCCTGCCTGAACCGAAGTCACCCCTTCTCGCCCCTGCCAAATCCGAGATTCAGGAGGACTTCAGTGAAAATTTACCTTCCACGTCTGAGGCTGAAATCACTGTTGAACCGACCCCAACAGAAACCTCAGCTCCTCAGCCTACGCCCTTAATGGCTCAAGCCGTGGTTGAGAGTGAGCAGGATTCGGGCGTGGAGATGAGGGATGAGGAGAAGGAAAGCGCCCCAGAACTAGCCCCCCTGAATAGCGTCTTTGCAGCCACTCCATCAACGCAGCCGGAGGAAATCCATCCGGAAGCGATCGCTACCACAGAGGAAATGCCTGAGGTGGAGAGTGAGACAGTCGAAGCCTTGGAGAGCATTCAGCCTAGTCCCGAAGCCGCCTTTGAACCTTCCCCCGCCACGCCATCAACCCTTCAGCCCCCCACCCTAGTCTCTACGTCCGATGACGATGAGATTGTTGAGAGTGAAGTTGTGCTGGCATTCTTGGCAAACCAGTCCGTTCCTCCTGAGCCAGCTGAGTCAGAAGAAGACCAGAATACACTGCCCTGTGAGCCAACTGAGCCAGAACCTGAGCCAGCTGAGCCAGAAGAGGACCAGAATACACTCGTCGTGCGATCGGCTCAAACGACGACACCGACAAACCCGATTTTGGATCAATCCCTGCAAATGCTGGAGCAAATCCTACAACAGGTGCTTGAGCCGGTCATGCAAGAGTTTGAGCGAGCTGAGCCTTCCGAGCCGCCGATCGCGTTTGAGTTAGAGGAATCTCTAGAGAGCGCTACCAATCAGCAAGGACTAATATTAACCCTCGACGAAGAATCCTTAGTCGCACGCAGCGGTGAGTCCTTGACCCTTTCAGGTCAAGTAGATGTCTTGGATGTCAATCAGATCAATGGCGGTGAAGGATCTAACAATTTGAAGACCGCTTTCCAAGGTAGCTTGCGTTATGAGCTGCGCGATCCTCAAACGTCACGAGTCTTGGTGGATGTTCAACACCCCTTACCCAAACAGGCGCTACCGATCACGTTTAACCATAGCCTCGAGATTCCCTCAGAGTGCCCAACGCGTCTCCTCTTAGGAAAAGTCACACTTTACGAGTCAACGTCAGCCGCTTTAGCCAGTCAACCGTTTACGGTCACGGCTGATTTAGAAGAGTTATTGGGAGCGATTATTCCAGGAACGCAGGCAATGCCAGTCGCCAAAGTCATGGTACTCGCCGATAACCTGCCTACCTTCCAAGAGTCTCAAGAAGGTTTGCCCGAAATATCTGTTACTCCTATCAAGCAACCTGTGCTTGACTTGGTAGATGTTACTCAAAATCGTCCGTCTATTCCCTTAAAACCCTCATCAGGCAGTCCCTTACCTCCGCAAATATACCAACCGACAGCTACCCCCAAAACCTCAAAATCTCTCCAACTGCCAAAACTTCCTAAACTACGCCCTATTACCCTGAGCCCAGAAGTCCCAGAAGTCCTTGTAGAGCAGGTATCCTTGCCTATCGTTACCCAGAGCGAGCCTGAGCGGAATGAGCGTGAGCCGCAGGAATCTGTGGAGCCGCCGCAACCACTACCACTAGACCTAAGTACAGATATTGCTTCTGCAATACCCAAGTCTCTGCCCGCCGAGACGCCTGACATTGAGCCGGAGCCACAACTTCAGGATGCCCTGCAACAGTTGGAAGAGGCTATTTTACAAATACAGAGTGCAGATACTTTATCGAGTGGAACGATGACGCCAAGGGTAGCGCCAAAAGCGATCGCTCCAGCCAGATCAGACGGCTCAGTTCCGGTAGTTGAGGCTGCAAATGGTACCGCCCGACCCGAAGAGGGTGCCCCTAGCGATCGCAAAGTCTTTAAGGCTGGTGTGGATGATACTTTGGGCGTCATGAATGCTGATTCCCCTAAAGGGGCTGCACTTGAGGCAGACTTACTTCCTAGGGAAAGGCTATCAGAAGCTCTAGAAACACCTGAGGATGCAGACCTTACCTCAGAATCACCCCTAGGAGATTCTGAGGATATCGATGAATGGGCGATTTCTATATACAGTGATGATTCCTCGCTCTATGGCTTGGACCCAACTGGAACAGAGATGCCATCAACAGAGGTGCCTCGAGTTGCCGAGTCAGTTGGGCAGCACAATAGGGAAGTGATTCCTCCAGAAATGGAGTTAGCCGCCAAGCCAAGTGATAGCAACAAGGAACAAGGGGGCGCGGCATTAGGAGCGTTGGAACAAGAACTAGCACAGGAGCAAAGTGAGCATCCACCAGAGGCAGAGCCTGCGGTTTTGGATAACGCCTTTCAATCGTTAAACATACAAGACCGTTTTTGGTCGCGGCTGAATTCTCTGGCAACAGATGCTGCCCTATCCCAATGGTTAAGCCCTGAGCCCTCCCCTTCCAATCATCCAGCAGACGATGAGGAAGGTGATCAGGTCACCCAACCTTCAGAGCCCGTGGGCATTGATGTGGCAGAAGTCACACAGCCCCTAACGTCTAACACCTTGCTTACGGATTTTGATGAGGGGCTGTGGCAAGAAGAGAGCGACGATTTTGATCAAGCGATCACATTCGGTACTAGCCAAGGAGCGATCGCTGATATTGAACCGCTACAACTGCCTCCCCTGGAAGAGAGTACTTTCCCAGAAGACGAAATCCTCGATCAGTCATCTGTGGCAGGCATTACCGATACAGATTGGGCTACTCAATCCTTTGAATTCGTTGTAGACGACGAAGATTCATCCGTACCGGAAAAGCCGCTGGTTACACATGAGGATAGGGTTACACCTGAGGTGTCGAAAAAAGCTTCTTCAGTTACGCCGCCTCAACCTCAACGGGAGATTCGTCCGCCAAGACAGTTGCTGTTACCAGTACCGGCACCAGAACTCTCCATATCCACGAGTGAACTAGCGGCTGGGGAACCGGTAACAGTCCGTGTCAAATTGCCACCTCATCCAGCTCGTTTATCTGTCAAGCTGTGGGTTCAAGATCGACAAAGCCGCTCTCTGCTCGATGGGCCGCGCTGGTTAATGGATCTGATTCCTGATCGCACAGGGGAGCAAGAAGCGCTGACTCAGTTAACGGTTCCCTTTGGCAGTGTGGAAATCCGATTTGAAGCGATCGCGGTTGATATCGATAGCCAGCGGGAGAGCCACAAAGTTGCCCTTGACTGTGTGGTGGTTCCTCCAGACTTGCCCAACTTCTCTCTTGATGAGTTTGAGATGTGAGCCTCCCACGTCTGGAACATTGATTCAGTGGTTCGCCTCAGCGGTTCCACCTGTAATTGCTGAAGGGCAGCCAGAATGATGTCGATTTCAATTAGAGTTCTTTTACTAGTTGCTACAACCCTTTATCAAGCGATCGCCTGCTGGCTGGAAGATCGTAAACCTCAGCCGGGTCAACTGTTTGATGTGGGTGGCTATCGTCTACATCTATACGTCGCTGGGGAAGCGAGTCCAACAATTATCCTAGACCACAGCTTAGGAGGAATAGAGGGCTATTTTCTGGTGGAAGAATTGGCGAAGTTAGCACGAGTATGTATCTATGATCGAGCTGGATATGGATGGAGCGATCGCAGCCCACATCCTCGAACCAGCAGCCAAATTGTGGCGGAATTAGATACGCTGCTTACCCAAGCGGGAATTGAGCCACCTTACATTTTGCTAGGAAATTCCTTTGGTAGCTACAATGTACGCTTATATGCCCATCGCTTCCCTGAGAAAGTCATTGGCATGGTTCTCACCGATGCACTACATGAGACAGGGATGCTTAAAATGCCCATCCAGTTACAAGCGTTGAAGCTCTTCTTTATATCAGGCTTTGTAATGTCTACTTTAGGCTCAATGCTTGGGATTATTCGGCTATTAAGAACCTGTGGAATATTTGAATTGCTAAAACCTGAATTGCGACAGTTTTCTAAGCATTCTCTAAATTCAGTGAAACGTTCCTTCTGCCGTTCTAAGCACTGGATTACAATGAGTCGAGAAATGCTGAATCTAAATAACAGCGCACGTCAGGTTAGGGTAGCTAATCCGTTGGGGACGATGCCTGTGGTCAGCATCAAAGCTACTTCTTTTTTCAAGCCTTCTTTTTGGACTCTGTTTATTCCTCTGCGAGGTGCTAACCAATTACGGGAGCAAATGCATATAGATTTGTGTAATTTATCTACAGATTGTCTTCAACTGCAAGCTAAGAGGAGTGGTCATTTTGTCTGGATGGATGAACCTGATGTAATTGTAGATGCGGTAAAGATCGTACTAGATAAAGTAGATCCTTCTTGCCAGCACACTCTAGGATAGACAATTGAAGGGTACGTTAACGATTTTAGATTGGGAATTAAAGAAAAATCAGGGTCGATGGAAGGCTAGCGTTCGCAGTGCAGATCGAGAGGTAGCACTGGTTAAGGGTACTTGGTCGCGTTACCAAATATAGCTTACGAAAACTTCCAGGAAGGGGAGGGGTTAGAACCTATCCAAAAAATGGATATAAGCTTGAAAACCGCAGATAGACGCAGCGATATGTAATACCAAATCCATTTTTAAGCCCCCTTTTTGACTTGCTTATCTCCTGTATTCGTCCCCACAGTCACCAATCAGCTTATACAGATCAGCTGATTTTTCCAGTACAGTATTAATCCGCTGATTATCCTCAGTATCGAGCGTCAAATCAAATACTCTGGCGTTATCCTCTAAATGCTCAGATACGCTTAACCTTGCACCGACAATCACACCCGCTACTGCCGATTTATCCAAGATGTAACGAACGGCTACATTGGGGATGCTCACCCTGTGCTTGTCAGCAATCTCTTTGAGGACAGAAAGCAGTTCTTGAAATAGGCTCCAACCGCCCCACCCATCTATCATGTTTTTGTATTTTCTTAAGCTGGCGGTGGAAAGCTCTCCCCCTCGTGGTTCGGGTTGTCCCAGATACTTTTCTGAGAGTAATCCGCCGCAGATTGTCCCGTAGGTGAACAATTGGATATTATTTTTGGTACAAAACGGTACCATATTCACTTCGGGACGACGGTCGATGAGTGAGAACTGCACCTGATTGGATACGATTTTGATACCTGCTTCGGTGATAATTTTTAGGTGTTCTGTATCAAAGTTAGTGAGAGCAAGGTGTTTAATCTTCCCCTCTTGCTGGAGTTCTGACATGTATTGCAGGGCGTCCAGGTAATTTTTATCCCGGTATTCCCACCAGTGGAATTGCATCAGGTCGAGGGTTTCAACACCCATCCGTTTGAGGGAAATATCAATGTTGTGTTCGACCAATTGCTTCGTCATTCGAGTGGGTCTGGGTACCCATTTGGTGAAAGCTTGCAGGTTGGATAGAGCGTCTTTCCCACGAGTATCAAGCAGTTGATGCCTAAATTCTCCGATGAAGTCTTCGGCGGGGCCATAATGATCGGCTAAGTCCCAGGTGGTGAAGCCTGCATCCATGTAGTTGAACATGCTTTCGATCGCACGTTTTGGCTCGATGCGTCCGTGCGCACCAGACACTTGCCACATTCCATTTAAAATACGGCAGATGTTCAAGTCTGGGGTGAATTGTAGTCGGCTTGATGCGGGTAGGTTCATCTGGCTTTTATAAGTCGAGGATGGCGTAGACGCCTAAGAGTCGCCTACTCTAGTGGCGATAGGCTATATCGATTGTTACAGATTTTATCAAAAAGTTAAGTTCTAAATCAGTGTTAGCTTAATTGTTAAGTTAACACTGGGATACAGAAAGAAGCGATCGCAAACCATCCTCGAGAGCTATGTAATTAGATATAGATGCGTAATCGCTGCACATTGTTCCTGTAAAGAGCCAGTTTCATCAACTTGAAACAAAGCCCCCAGATGAAGAAAAATCTTTAATTAAACTTCCCGAAATTGGTTGCAGTCTCAGTAAGTTGTATCATAATGAATTCAAATTCAGAGCGACGAGTAAACGACTGAGTTCATCAAGCATTCACTGTCCTGATAGCAGGAGCCTGCAAAGAATCTATTTCGCATCTGCCGCAAGACAAACCATGACGCTCCAAAATGGGTTGCGTATTGTCGCTTTTTCACTCGTCGAACGCTTTCTACCGTTGCAGTATTAATCATTGAGGCAGAACAAATGGAAATCTTCGCTATTGTCGTTCTTGGTCTTTCCGTATTCGTTGGCTTTTCTACCTCTGCTCGCAAGCCGAAAATTCAGAGCGATCGCCGCAGTGAGGAAGATCCAGATTGGGCTTTCACGGAAGCTTACGACTCTGATGAAAGCAGAGAGAAAGTCTGAGGAGATAGAGAGAGACTAATTGACACCCCCGTTGCCGCTTGGAGTTGTTTGAACAGAGGCTCCCACGAGCGATGTGCCCACAACTTAACATCTTGGAAAATCGCTCTATTGTTATCCTGCACTCCTGAACTTCTCAATCCCTGAACTTCTATTTTCAGGTTAGGCGATCGCGCAGCGCACATCCCCAAAGCTGAACGCAAGTTAAGGAGCAGTGCTTGTGGCTCTTCAAGCGGCAATGAACTCGATATAATCTGGCAACCGAATCTTACAGCCAAATAAGCCTGTACTCTTTCATATTTATGGCTTTATCTCAGCTAAAGTTAACTTACCTACTGCTCCCCCGGTTGAGGTGAGCCACGAGGAGATAGTCGGAAAATATCGGGGTCAGGTCTGGAGGGTACGCACCTAGTCAGGGTTGTTTCAGGAAGGACGAAGGTAGCGCATCCTCAATCAGATCAGATTGCCTTAAGTAAATTCTAGAGTTTACCAGAGTGAAGGTGGATTATCCTGTAACGAATGCCCACTCTGGAGTTAAAAGACAAGATGGCAAAACCAGTTACGCCTGACATGCTCGACCCTAAAACGCCGGAGGATGTCGAGATTCGTGCACAGGCTCGTGAACCCGTTACAGACCCAACCCTTGGCATTGCGGTTTCTGTGGATACCCAGGAAACTCCTCGGCACCGTCTCGTAACGATTGGTGACTCTCTAACTCAGGGGTTTCAAAGCGGAGCGATTTTTAATACCAATCTCTCCTATCCCAGGATGATTGCTAGGGAAATGGGATGGAATCAGCTGCGTTATCCAACCTACGATGGCCCAGGCAACGGGTTGCCCCTTAACTTAGAACACCTAGCTCGAAAGATAGAAAATAAGTTAGGTGAGACCATCGATTGGTGGGAATTTGGTTCTTTTCTATCGTTTGTGCGCAATTACTTAGATGAAGTAGAAGATTATTGGGAGCGTGGCTCTGGCTCGATTCCACCCGATCCAAAGGGAAAGATCAACCACAACCTAGCTGTGTATGGGTGGGATCTGCGGAATACTCTCTCAGGCACTGCACAAACCTGTCAAAGGATATTAGATGAAAACCCGCCCAAAGATGATTATCTCCGGCAAGTAGTTGAGTATCACAACGAACGTGCAGCGATACGGGTTTTGAACACGGCACGAGATATACGGGGCAATGCCCTCACACCCCTGCAAGCGGCGGCAGCCCTTTCGCAGGTGGGAACCGTAGAAAACCCCGATGGAGACGGCATTGAAACGTTGATTATTCTCATCGGTGCGAATAATGCTCTCGGCAGTATTCTGACCTTTAATGTGAAGTGGACGGCTGAAGGCTATGATGATATGGCGAGCAATGACCGCTATACGGTTTGGCGTCCCATTCACTTTAAAGCTGAACTGGATCAACTAGTTGCACAGGTCCAAAAAATCCGTGCGCGTCATGTGATTTGGGGAACCGTTCCTCACGTCACGATCGCACCTTTTGCTCATGGTGTAAATAAAGATAGTGAGGGTAACAAGGCCAAACCGGGGTCTCGATACTTTCCCTTCTACACCTTGCCTTGGATTAGTGATGACGATTTTGACCCCAAGAAGCACCCGAATATTACAGGGCCACAAGCTAGAGCAATTGATTGTGCGATTGACCAGTACAACGACTACATTGCCGAGGTAGTACGCCAAGGTCGTAGCGAAGGCCGAGATTGGTATCTTTTTGAAACCGCTGGGTTACTTGATCGTTTAGCGTCTCGACGTTATATTGAAGACCCCGACGCCAGACCGGATTGGTGGGACAAGGTAGGAGGTGAGTACAAGTTGCCGCCTGAACTGCAAGCGCTCTCACCAGTGCCAGATTCTCGCTTCTATAACTCTGGCCCCAAGGGTCGCACCACTGGGGGTTTATTCTCACTGGATGGCATTCATCCGACGACCATTGGCTATGGCATCATGGCTCAGGAATTGATCAAAATTATGCAGTTGGCTGGAGTTAAGTTTTATCACAGTGATGGAACAACGGAGCGTCAAGGTGAGGTGAAAGTGGACTTCAATCGCTTACTGGCTGAGGATACACTGATTTCCAATCCACCGCGATCGCTCTCCAATGCAGTGGGTTTAATTAATTCGATTGATAAAAATTTCAATATCTTTAGTAGTCTACTCAAGAGTAGCTACTAAGAAGCTGCCAAAAATAACTTACCTGTTTAGAAACTTAGAGGAAAAGGTGAGATTAGAGGCATGTTATAAGTTAATCTCCTAGGCAGTGAATTCCTGGAATCCAGCCTAGGAGACTTTTTTCTCAACTCTGAGTTCACGGCGATCGCCCCTTAAGTCAGTGCCATTCCCCTTAGGATGGTATACTCTACGCGATCGCCAAGCCTCATAAAGGCAAATAGGAGGAGCGAAGTATCAACTGCCACAATCTTTGCCCCTTAAGCTGAATGGCACTGACTTAAGAACTCTCATACCTCACCTATCAACCCTTACGGAGGGGGTCTGGGGGAAGCGTTGTGCGCTACGCGCCCCGCTTCGCTAACGTCCCCCAGTGGGGGGTTTGGGGGGAGACCCCCCAATCTGGGTTTTTCCCAAACAACGATCACTTTTCCCTTAATTCAGTGCCATTTCCCTTAAGCTGCTGTGACAGCCGCAGAGGGTTGTTCATGCTCGACCACAAACACATTGGCGTAAAGGTTAGCCATGATTTGTTTACCCTCAAGCGTCAGTTCTAAGTAGCGCAATGCATCTTTGATATAGGGATACACCCCATTCCAGTAAAACTTGGAATAATTTTGACGTAAGTCTCCAGGATGACGATAGCCTAATGCTTTGTTTACTCCAGTTTCTTCAAACTCGTAATACAACGCGCTAATCTTCTTCAAGTATCGTGGGTCGGAAAGCTGACCAATTAAATCAGCCGCTCTCACCAAACCAGGACAGTTAATTCTATCTTGGTGGTCTTCATCGGTAGGAACTGGGAAACGAGTCAGTTCAATGTTGCGCTTAATGACATCTGCATCAATGAGGATGTGACCGCCAAAGCGCTCCTCAATAAACAGTTTGCCCCGGTCTACGTGGTAGGGAGTCAAGGATGCATCACTAGCACCTGGGGGTAGAGCCACCATTTGATCGCCTACACCTGTGGCATACAAGCCTTCAGTCGGTCGGTCTAGTCGGCAAACCCCTTTAACATAGCCGATATCATGGCAAAGTAAGGAAATGATACCGTGCATCCAGTCTTCACAAGAAATTCCACCCTCCCGGATGTGCTTCCCTCGCAGGATTTCCTGTCCAACTAAGGTGACTAGGATGGTATGCTCGACATTATGATACAGGGCGTCGCTGTTGGCGATATTTTCCAGCGCCATGCCACCCGCCCAGCCAATAATGTCCGCATAGTCAGATTTCCAGCCTCCATAAGTGCGATGGTACCCTTCTCGAATCTGTTGAACAAAGTGATCAATGAGTAATTGGGTAGGGTCAAACATAGAGAACTCTCTCAATTGGGAATCACTAGGGGATTTTAGGCTATGAGGCAGCATCGGCTTGCATAATAAGAAATCCAAGCTACCTCTAAATAAGGATGCAAGGGGTTGAGGGTCTTATACCCTGCTTTGGAGACTCTTGCACAAGCGTCGGACGCTGCATTACGAACGAGAACTGAACTCGATACTCCTAATATCCAGGAAAATCTTAGGTTAGGTTGTGATAAAGTTTTTTGAATCGACGTGATTGTTTAAGGTCAGTGTTGTGAGGAGAGTCACAAGCTTGAGGAAAGGGGAGTTGGGTACAATGTCTTCACTCGTTCCTCAGGGTTATCACCAAACCTTCACATTCTCACCCCTTCACTAAAGCTCTGGTCATCTCCTCGATGCGGATGCTACTGATGCAGACACCTTAGAGCCTGGGCTTGGTATGACCAATGCTAATGTCCTCAATTGAATAAAACCCTAGATAAGGTGACTCTAGAACGAGTTTATGTATGGGGTAAAGACATCACACAGAAATCACTTCTTCAAGAAATTTACCACCCACATTGATGTGACAGAACTAAGTGGTAAAGGGACAAGCCTCTACAATATTATCCTTGTGTTATCTTCGGGTCAACGTTTGCCTTTAGCCTTTTTGCCGCTGTTCACAGCAAAAAGCGCAACAAAAACCTGTGACTAAATCGAAACATTCTCGGATTTTTAGCTTGAAGAGTAATCTACTTTGGTGGTAGTTCACTGGTGTACTTCACACCATTGAAATTTCTTCAAAAACCTACCTTATCTTTTGGCAATCATCCCTATATCTAGGCACACAAAGCAGCTGCATGGTAGCGGATGTGATCTCCAATAAAGGTACTGATAAAGTAGTAACTATGATTATAGCCTTCTTGAAAACGCAAAGTTAGCGGTTGACCCACTGTTTCACAAGCCTGTTTAAATACTTCAGGAAGCAACTGTTCTTCTAAAAAAGGGTCCGCTGTACCTTGGTCTATGAGAATTGGACGGTTATAGCCAGCTATCAGCACCAGTTCACTGGCATCATAGGGACGCCAGCTCTCGTGATCAGAACCCAAGTAATTAGTAAAGGCCTTCTGACCCCAGGGACAGCGCCTTGGTGCTGCAATGGGTGCAAAGGCTGAAACAGATTTGTACTGTTCAGGATTTCTTAGGGCACAAATTAGTGCTCCATGACCCCCCATTGAATGACCAAAGATTCCCTGTTTATCGGGTTGCACCGGGAAATGTTCAGCAATCAAATCGGGTAACTCATGAACGACATAACTATACATTCGATAGTGGGACGCCCAAGGTTCAACTGTTGCATCCACGTAAAAACCAGCACCTGTACCAAAATCCCAGTCATCATCTTCACCTCCAATCCCCGTATTACGAGGGCTAGTATCGGGGGCAACAAGCATCAATCCATACTGAGCCGCAAATTGCTGTGCCCCTGATTTGACCATAAAGTTCTCTTCAGTACAAGTTAGGCCAGCAAGAAAATAGAGAACTGGAACCCGTTCCGATTTGGCTTGAGGTGGTTGGTATACGGCAAATCGCATTTCGCCGTTACAGGTCTTTGATGGATGCTTGTAAAAGTTAACTGTACCGCCGAAGCATTTATTTTTGGAGACTAGATTAGGGGCTGTGGACATGAGTTTGATTCCTACCTAATTAATGGTGGAAGCAGATTTACTTATTCAGTTTTCTATTTTCCCACAGGAATGAGCCCACTATTCAAAAAGGGCGTGACAAAAGTGATGCTTTTTGTCTTATCTTACTTGTGCTTCTTCTGGCTTTAGACTAACTTATTGACTTTACACTAGGACGTGTTAATTAAAAAAAGGCAGTCATAAGAAATTATTTTTATAATTAAAATCGCCGTTTGGATACTTTTTTGTTTAGCAATTTAACCTGCGAATAATAGTTCACTTTCTGTCAAAAATGTATTAATTAATACACAATCACAAGAAACTGTATGACACTAAGTATTACCCATGTTTGTCCAAAATCTGAGCGAAATGCTGGAAAATCCTTGGGAATGAAGCAAGCGTCAGCAGACGGTGAAATTGGTTTCTCTTGTCCAATCCGATGAAAGTTGGGGTTATGGAATACCTTGTGAGTTCTTCCAGGCTCCAAAGAGAAAACCTCAGGCAACGAGGAGGTACCAGTTGATTATTGCCTGAGGTTAACAAACCTATTGGACACAGTCGCAACACTAACGTTATACAGCGTAATACATAAATGGTCGAATAACACAATTAAGTAAGAAAGTTATATAGGCTATTACCCCCGATTAAAGTTCAGCTAAAGAGTGAGAGTTCTAGGGAATCGCTTTAGTTAAAAAAATTGACAAAAGAAGCATTTTATGTATTGATTTACAACATCGACTGGGTGTTACCGCTAGCTTTTAGGCGATCGCCTAAGGGCTCCTTACCAAGCTCCGCCATTGGATAACAACAACGAGGTGAAGGTCAAACAGGCTCTTGCTCCGCAGGCAATTCACCCCAAAGAAAGCTTCTGAAGCTATAGACTAAGCAATAATACTTAATAGTAAACTTTCGCTGAGTTCAGCAACTGCCCGCTCGGCAATCACCGTCACCAGACAGGCAACTTCAGCACGATACAATAGTTTCAGCACTTCAGTAGACAACTTAAAAACAGCTGAGGATGAAGAGTCTTGTGTGATTAAATCCTTTATACAATCATCTATCCAGGAGGCTCTCTTGTCAGCACTATATAGGATAAGTAAAGTCGTTGAGCGATTTGGCACCGAAACCGAGAGGAGATGAAAGCACGCATGGGCAAGGTAGTCGGCATTGACCTGGGTACAACAAACTCCGTGGTAGCGGTCATGGAGGGTGGCAAGCCGCTTGTAATTGCCAATGCAGAAGGAATGCGGACAACACCTTCGGTCGTTGGCTTTAGTAAGGATGGGGAACGTTTGGTCGGACAAATGGCACGTCGCCAAACCGTACTCAATCCTCAGAATACGTTCTATGCCGTCAAGCGGTTCATGGGGCGTAAATATACCGAACTGACTCCAGAGTCCAAGCGTGTTGCCTACACCATTCGCCGTGATGAAAGTGGCAACGTGAAAATTAGATGCCCCCGTTTAAAGCAGGAATTTGCCCCAGAAGAAATTTCAGCGATGGTGCTGCGAAAGTTGGCAGATGAGGCAAGTCGCTATCTGGGACAGCCGGTAACGGGTGCGGTGATTACGGTTCCCGCTTACTTCAATGATTCTCAACGGCAAGCGACGCGAGATGCAGGACGAATAGCCGGATTAGAAGTCTTGCGAATTCTCAATGAACCAACGGCAGCATCTTTGGCGTATGGAATGGATCGCCGAGAGAGCGAGACAATCCTGGTCTTTGACTTGGGAGGTGGTACGTTCGATGTGTCAATACTGGAAGTTGGGGATGGAGTGTTTGAGGTAAAGGCAACCAGTGGTGATACTCAACTCGGTGGCAATGATTTTGATCGCAAAATTGTTGACTGGTTAGCGGAGCAATTTTTGGAAACAGAAGGAGTGGATCTAAGACGCGATCGCCAAGCTCTGCAACGATTAACCGAAGCGGCGGAAAAAGCCAAAATTGAGCTTTCTGGGGTGAGTGTCACAGACATCAATCTACCCTTTATCACAGCAACAGAGGATGGACCAAAGCATTTAGAAACCAGGCTAACTCGTACCCAGTTTGAGAGTATATGTGGAGAGCTGATTGCTCGATTGCGCCGACCCTTGAAACGCGCTCTACAAGATGCAGGCATCAGTCCAGCTCAAATCGATGAAGTGGTATTGGTGGGCGGCTCGACACGTATTCCACTGGTGCAACAATTAGTGCGGAGCTTTATTGACAAAGAACCCAATCAGAACGTTAACCCTGATGAAGTGGTAGCCGTGGGAGCCGCGATTCAAGCAGGCATTCTCACCAATGAAGTCAAGGATATCCTATTGTTGGATGTGACGCCTTTGTCGTTGGGGTTAGAGACGATTGGGGGTGTGATGAAAAAGCTGATTCCTCGCAACACGACTATCCCCACACGGAAGTCTGATATTTTCTCCACCGCTGACAATAATCAGACGCTTGTGGAAATTCATGTCCTCCAAGGCGAACGAGAAATGGGGGCGGACAATAAGTCACTGGGTCGGTTTAAGCTGACCGGGATTCCACCAGCTCCGCGAGGCGTTCCTCAAATCCAAGTGTCTTTCGATATTGATGCTAATGGAATTTTGCAGGTCACAGCTTTGGACAAAACGACAGGGCGAGAACAAAGCGTAACGATACAAGGAGCGTCTACCCTAAGTGAATCAGAAGTCAATCAGATGATTCGTGAGGCAGAGCAATTTGCCCAAGCTGACCGGGAACGACGTGAGCGGGTGGACAAGCGGAATCGAGCAGAAGGGTTGGCGAATGAGGCGGAACGTCAGCTTAAAGAGGTGGCTCTGGATTTCGGTAACCAGTTTGCTGGTATTCATCGACGTCGGATTGAGGCTTTGGTTCAGGAAATGCGTCAGGCGATCACACGGAATGACGAACGTGCAATTGACCGAGCCTATTCTGATCTTCAGGATGCTCTGTACGAACTGAAGCGAGAAGTGCAGCTGCAATATGCGGATGAGGATGAAGATGACTTTTTTGGCGGAATTCGCCGCGCTTTCTCAGGAGAGAGTGATAGAGATCGGTTTTGGGAACGCAATACCCGCCGAGACTCCTATGAGGTTGGAGGAGGTCGATATGGTAGGGAGAATGACACCCAGCTACCCCGAAGGGAACCGCGCCGGAGCCCCTTACAGAACGATTGGGATGATGACGACGATGACTGGTTTTGATGTAAGCGAATAGCTCTCCAGCGTGCCTTCGGCAGGTTTGCCAACAGGAGTTCAATCGGGGCATTGATTTCCAACTGAAGTAACAATCGCTTTTCCAGTTCAGCTCTAGCCTAACAATAAGAGCCAATAGTGACTCGCTAAATTTCTAATTTCTATGCAGAACTTTCGGAATTACTATGAGATTTTGGGAGTGTCCCCGGAGGCATCCAGCGAGGAGATTAAGAAGGCTTTTCGGCGACTAGCTCTGCAATATCATCCTGATCGGAATCCAGGAGACAAAACAGCGGAGGAAAAGTTTAAGGATATCAGCGAAGCTTATGAAGTTCTCTACAACTCAGATAAGCGATCGCAATACGACCAACTTGGTCGTTTTTGGAAGAAAAAAGGATTTAATCGGAAAGCTTCCACAGGAGCAAGCGTTAAAACAGCGGGTGAGAAATCTAATGGGACGAGATCGAATCGCAACGGTACTGGTCGAAGTGCTGCCCAGGAAGTCGATTATAGCGAGTTTCCGGACTTCAACAGTTTTGTGGAGCAAATACTAGGTCGGCGTCAGACAGGCAAAGCTACAGCAACAGCACCCGAAGGCTCCAGTGTTCGGGTTAACTCATCTAGCGCTTTTCGTCCAGGTACAACACGAACGTCTTACACGGTTGCTACTCGCCCCAATCGCAAAGATGTTGAAGCTCACCTAACACTGCCTTTAGAAAAAGCCTATGAGGGAGGACGAGAACGGATTCGTCTGGAAGATGGACGTTCTTTGGAAATCGATATGCCAGGTGGTATGGTCACAGGTCAGCGTATTCGGCTAAAAGGCCAGGGTTTTGCTGGTGGCGACCTCTACTTAAAAATTACAGTAGCCTCCCATCCCTTCTTTAAACTGGAAGGATCAGATATCCTCTGTCAGCTACCAGTAACACCGAGCGAAGCCGTATTGGGGGGTGCTATAGAAGTGCCGACCCTTGATGGCAGAGTCAAAATGACTGTTCCGCCTGGAGTTCGAGCAGGACAAAGATTACGCCTTGCCAGGAAAGGTTATCCTGATAGTGATGGTGTTCGAGGCGATCAGTTAGTCGAAATCCAAATTACTGTTCCCACAAATCCCCATCCCCACGAAAGAGAACTCTACGAGAAGCTGCGGAAGATAGAGAAATTTAATCCTCGGCTGGATTTAGCAATTTAAGCTACTCTGAACTATAGCGGTTCTATAGCGGTTGGCACAGATACGGGGAATCGAAGTGAAGTATCCCACATTCCGCAGGTTGGCGGTAGAGTCAGAGGTATTTTCAAGACTCCAGACAGTTTTTTTGCCTATAAGAGCGATCGCTCTCAGACTTATACCGATCAAGGCCAAGCTGAAAGCGGCTCAGCCTCAAAACACCATACAGAACCTTTTTGGGAAGGCTCCAGAACAAAAAAAGCCTCTGGCAATGTGCTGGAGGCTTTTTTTGGCTGTTTGTGATTAAAGACCTGGCACCGAGCTATTGTCCCCGAGGGTTACCCCGAGAGTATCTTCGCCGCTGCAACGTTTCACCTCCGAGTTCGGGATGG